>JAICGJ010000028.1 GCA_025923195.1 Chryseolinea sp. | reverse complement strand
CCCAACCATGGGGACGGTCGGTCGTTCTCTTGATCGGCCTTACGATACTGATTACTGCGCTTGTCCAGTTGATTTACGGGATCGGTAGGGGATACAGAGAGAGACTGAATACGGGTCAGTTTGGCCGAAGAATCACGACGGTGGTACACGCGTTGGCATGGATAGGATATTTCGCGAGAGGTATTATTTTGGGGATCATCGGTTTCTTTTTTATCAAGTCTGGCATTACGGAAAATGCGAAGCACATTGTGAACACCGATAAGGCATTCGACTTTATAGGAGATCATATCGGACATGTTGCTTTCATATTCGTCGCTGTCGGTACTATCTGCTACGGGCTTTTCATGTTTGCTCTCGGTATTACATACGACACTCGGAAGAACTAGGGCATACGCACACTAATTTCGTTAGTACGTTGAGAATGTTATGATTTTTATTGCACTCTTATTTCAAAATTTTATTTTGTTTCGACGGTTAGAATTAAGTGTATATAAATGAACATAATATTTTGATAATTAAAGTGTTAATGTGCTATACATAAGATTTTAGTTTAAATTGCATGAGACCTCAGAATTTTATTTGGTTATGAAGATTTATCCTCGTCGCCATAGGCTTTTTGGTACGTTATGCAATAACCCAGATGCGGTTCTCAAGAATTTGTTATCAGATACGTAATTGATAGATTTTATCTAACGGCGGAGAACAGTCGCAGCACCCTCGCTAGCAAGTGGACGCTGGATTGTTCAATTGGTCTTTACTAGGGTTGTGGAATTTTTGGAAGCTCAGGTGGTCCGACAGAGTCCCCGAGACGGGAGACTCTGCGGAGAAGGGACCTGCTTCTCAGGAATCGGTTATCGTAAGTAAATACAATGTCGACTTTCTTGTTCGCGGAGGCAGTCTCAGCAGTGTCTCCTGCAAGGGACGCTGCGTGGTTCAATGGGTCGATACTAGGGTTATGGAATTTTTTGGAAGCAGGGGTCCGACAGAGTCCCCGAGACGGGAGACTCTGCGGAGACGGCGCGTCAGGAATCGCTTCAGGGGTAAATACACGGTCGGCTTTTTCTTGTTCGCGGAGGCAGTCTCATCAGCTTCTCCTGCAAGGGACGCTGCGTGTTTCAATGGGTCGATACTAGGGTTATGGAATTTTTTGGAAGCTCAGGGGTCCGACAGGTCCCGAGACCGGAGACTCTGCGGAGACGGGACGTGCTTCTCAGGAATCGGTTATAGTAGGCAAATACATTGGTCGACTTTCTTCCCGTGACGGAAGCAGTCTCAGCAGTGTCTCCTGCAAGGGACGCTGCGTGTTTCAATGCCGTCATTATATAACGTTGTGAAATATTATTGGAAGCTTACAGGGGTCCGACAGAGTCCCCGCGACGGGAGACTCTGCGGAGACGGCACAGCGGTGTCTCCTGCAAGGCACGCTGCGCTGTTCTATGCTTCCGTTACTAATGTTGTGAAATTTTTTTGGAAGCTTATAGTAAGTCCGACAGAGTCCCCCAAGACGGGAGGACCTTCAATCGATTAGAATCACGCGATTACTTCGGTAAACCGACAACTTGGCTGGAGTCCCTACACCCTATACCCTATACCCCATACCTCTCATACTGGACTCTACCCACGTTCGGCCGAATTATTCGCTGCGCTCAAATTCGTCGATGATCTTTTGAAGTTCGCGCAATGGACGCTCGAAACTCTTTTTATTTTCGGCGACAATAGCCAGTGTGCAACTGACAACGGTAAGGACGAAAATCGCAATTGCGCTTGACAGGTATTCTAACACTCCTCCTGGCACGTACAATTTAAAAGTCAAGAAAACGCCAATAGCGGCGGCCAAGGGAACCAATATAATCTCATAGCGCTGCTTAAACCTGTAGAAGCTTTGCATTAGCGAATGTTGCCGCTGAACGTAGACAAAAAGGGAGGAACCGGTACCCTCTTCCTTTGGCCTTGTAACCGCCATAAGTTTGAACTTCCGCATCAATATCACTGTGAAAGGAACGAAGAGGAAAATGCCGGCTACTGCAATGCTCAACGTCTCCAGATCCGAACCGTATTTTACCATCACGTGGCTTAGTAGCGCATAAACCAAGATCTGCAAAATAAGTGACGCCCAAAAATAACGGATCGATGCGTTCACGTGCTTCTGAGTCCTTGTCTTGATAATATTTGCAAATGTCTGGTGATCGTAGGATTTTGACATTGAACCCAGGCTTTTATTTTCATCCCACATGTTCTTAAGTTCTTCAAGTGTTGGCATCTTCAATGGATTTAAATTTCTTTCTTAATTCTGACTCCAATTCTCTTCTTATTCTCACAAGTCTGACACTCACGTTTGATTTCGTCACACCGGTGATGCCCGCTATATCTTCATATGTAAGGTTTTCCAGATACAATAGAATGATCGCCTTGTTCAGAGGTGACAAAGTTCCGATTGCGTGAAACAAATGAGAAATTGCTTCATCCGTATTGCCCGGTGGCTGCTCCGCAATATTATGATGACGTAGGTCAAGCGACTCTTTATTAAAGTTCTTGTTGTTTCTCCGGTAAGTGAGCGCCGTATTCAGACACACGCTGTACATCCAGGTGGAAAACTTTGAACGCCCATTAAAAGACTTATACGATTTAAATAACTGATACATCATTTCCTGCATCGCATCCTCACGGTCAGCCACGTCAGCAAAATACAGGCTGCAAACCTTGTGGGCGATTCCAAGATTTTGATTCACTTCATGTATAAATGCATCATCGGCCTGATACTCCATGTCTGGAAAATCTTATGTTATTATTTAGTTAGTAGCAATACAATTAAAATAACTACAGATTAACTTTAAGTTTTAAAAAATAGTAGCCAGAGACCGGCTTTTGTGGCAATAGCTATTTTTTAAGTCATTGTATATAAACCGTTATCTAAATCATATTCTTATGAAAAACAATTCTCAAAGCAATCAATCCGCTCAGGATTTAATCAAATTCGAAAACGAGCTACTTAAGATCAAACTGCAGGTTGAATTTGGAATGGAACAGGCGGATACGTCGGAGCTTAGCCCTGAAATCGAAAATGCATGGCTTAATAACATTTACGATTTTGAGCGCCAATTCAAAAATGCCAAGCGAATAAAGGTATTCGATGCACTTGGTCGCCCGGAAATAAAAAAACTCGAGGAATTATCCAGTAAGGATATTCCAAAAGCGCTGGACGACTTAATGTCACTGATGGAGGAAAGGGGCATATCGCTCGACTGTTGTTGCAAATATGACAATGCTGTGATCTACCGGTTCATTACGGAAGAACTATTCGAAAGTGAGATGGATGATATCTCAATTAAAGGCATGGTGCATCATTTTGTTTACGAGGAGTTTCATCCGAATCATGATTACGATTTAAGGAGGTCTACTGAATTATTTATTCGTAACCTGCTTGAAAAAAGGTGGGATCCAGAGTACAATTCATACTCGCTTTCAGAAACTGTTACCGTTAAAGGAAAGGCTTATAAAAACGCCGCGATGTCGGAAATTATACTTTCATTCCAATCGAAACGCATGTTTGAAATTGAGCAGTCTGAAATCCTGGAGGTAACCTTCGATATAGAAAAAGCACTTGGGCGGGTAGTCGGCAGTATCGGATATTTCGCCACGTCAAAGCGGCAAGAGCGGTTGATACGTGGCAGATATACATTAGATTTTGCGCTTGAAGACACGTACTGGCGTATCAATGGTCTACAGTTCCCGGGAATGTAACCATTTTGCTACTATGTTCGTGCATGGTGAACGCCGTGCACGAATAAAGTTTATGGTTTAAGGTTTAAGGTTAACGATAGCACCTTAAATAATTTTGTTTGAATTTTTTGAATGTTACCTTGCTTTTGTTTGTCGGCGTCCAGCCAAACCGTGTTGCACGCCTCTTCCTGTATTACTGCTACACGATAGACCACCTCACACTGTCTTGCTGCTTATTTCATTCTGTGAGATACATTGGTCCAGTTCCACTCCCAAGTGAGCCCGTTATCGGTGGAGAATGCCTGGCTCCAGACCGGATTATCTTTATCGGTTTTGTCCCAGTGAAACATTACCAGGACAGGCGTTCCTTGATACACATCTTTACAATAGAATCTGCCAATATTTCCTTCGAACGAACCAACAACGGGAGGATCCAATACTCCTGTATTACTCGCCACCCAATACAGACTCCAAAGGCGCGTTTGGGGATTGAATAACCGAAGGGTAAGACCCTCCATCGATTTCCCGCCAAACGTGGCTTTATAGATGTCCATATTGCCAATCCCTTTCAATATTGGTCCATAGTTTTCATCGAGCGACTCAAATGATTCCCACTCGTTACTATTCTTCAACCTTGTCTTTAGTCGCTGATTATCCATCTTCCACTTACCCGTCAGGAAATCGAAGTCACGGGATGAAGAAGCCTTCGACGGAATGATTTCGAGGCCACCAGATTCCGTGATCTTTGCATTCACCAATTTCGCCTCCGGGAAGACAGGCTGCGCAGATGCAGACCAAACATGAAATAGGACAACTACAATTATGGGTGCAGTTCGGTGAACGGTAAGTTTCATATTTCGAAGTGTTTTTATGATTGAACTTATCGTCCAGATGTTTACCGGTTTGACGCAAGGATTGAAGAATTCAAATTCCGTAGAGGAACAAATTGCTCCATTTTAACAGGCCTAAAGTACCTGTCCTTTTGCGGTGGATATTGCACTAATTTTTCAGCGGGTCTGATAGGCCTTCTTTCAAAGCCACCGCCGCAATTAGGGCACACGTTGTGCAGGACGTCGACAACACATGCCGCACAAAAAGTGCATTCGAAGCTACAAATCATCGCGTCAGAAGAATCGTAGGGCAAGTCTTTATTACAATTCTCGCAATTGAGCCTTATTTCAAGCATAGCCAGTCAAATTTTTAAACGGGTGAATAATTTTCGCCAAAATTATTCAGATGCATAAAAGTACTTTACTTTTGCATCCACCCATGGGTGCAGATTTACTTATTTTGAAGGACGCAGATTATGATACCAAGTATTCAGCACGGCAACAAGCTGCTCTATGAACAGATATATGAATTTTATCGCGACGCGATTTTGAGAAGGCAGCTAAAATTTAATTTCAAGCTACCTTCTCATCGCACATTGGCAAAAGAATTGGGGGTCGGTAACAACACGGTGCTGCGGGCATATGAGCAGTTGCTTCATGAAGGTTACGTCAATGCTGAGAGGAGGAGAGGGCTTTTTGTGGCAAAATTGGATTATTCGGATTGGCACGTAAAGTCAGTCGGTGAGAGGAACGATCTGAAGTCCCGTCATGTGCTAAGCAAGGCTACAAAACCAAGTATTAAACTAACAGATCAAGTTGTCGACGAAAAAAATTTTCCTATCAAGGAGTGGCGTAAATGTACGAACTGGGCGCTCGACAATATTAACTTTCAGTATGAAGGGGAGAATTTTTCAGATCCTCTGAAAGAACATTTAGCTAAATATTTATTTTACTCGCGGGGAGTGATGGCGACACCTGAAAGGATATTGATTGGCTCCGGCAGTAATTCGCTCCTGTTCTGGCTTGCTTTCGTTTTACGGAAGAGTGTTTCGACAATTGTTTTCGAAGAACCATGCTACTCGCGTACACGACACTTGTTCTCAGAATTTGACTATGCTATCAAGCCCATAACCGTAGATCACGATGGCATAGATCTCGCAAAACTATCCAATCAAAAAGCTGATCTGGTTTACCTAACGCCATCGCATCAATACCCTACGGGTGCCGCAATTCCAGTATCCAACCGTATACGGATACTCAATTGGGCACGAAAGAATAAGGCCTACATTATCGAGGACGACTATGATTGCGAATTTCGGTACAAAATCAAGTTGATGCCCTCCCTCCAGAGCCTCGACAAATCCAACAGGGTCATTTATGTAGGCACTTTCTCTAATTCCATAATGCCGTCCCTGCGTGTAGCCTATATGGTATTACCCTACGGATTCCCAGTGGACCATCGTGCTTACGGTTATTGGACGAACACCGTACCTTACATCACCCGGAAGACCCTTGGTAACTTTATGGAACGAGGTTTTTGGGATAGACACCTAAAGAAAATGAGAAAGCTATATCAGACGAAGTACGAGGTCTGTATTTCGGCTCTCAAAAAACTTCCGGGCAACCAGATCTATTACAATGATACGCCATCGGGTCTTAACATCTTTTTGCGGATCAATACTAAATACAGCGAGCCTCAGTTAATAAAACGCGCCCTCAAAAACGGCATTCGGATAACACCTGCAAGCGGTTTCTATTATGATCCAAACAATCGGCCGGCCGTACCCGAGGTGCTGTTTGAATTTGGGAATCTCAATATCGATGAAATTGAAAATATCGTTCAAGGGCTATACCAATCCTGGTTTAAATAAACACCATAGGAGTGTAACATTCATGGCGACACTTCGATTTATCTGCGCCGATTTTACATAGGGCTCATTTTAATATAACTTTGCAGTGACGGTCTACGTAGGTATCATTTATTCATATGGAACCCAACGGTGTAGGTAATATGTTCCTCGAAAAGCTCAAGAAAGAAGTCGACGATAATCTGACCAATGACCAGTTTAGCGTAGAGGAACTCGCCAAGAATATTGGGATGAGCCGCTCGCAGCTTCACCGGAAATTAAATACCACCACAGGCCAGTCCGTAAGTCAATTTATCCGGGAATACAGACTCCAACGCGGCATGGAACTACTGAAGATTGGCGACCTGAATGCCTCTGAAGTGGCAGACCGGATTGGTTTTGGGAGTGCAACCTATTTCAATAAATGCTTCAATGAATATTATGGCTACCCCCCTGGTGAGGTTAAGAACAAGCTAGTTGAAAAACCCAGAGAAACAAAACAGATCGATCCACTCAAGGGAAAAGTGGAGGTAGGTACGAGGAAAAATTTGTATATCAAATTATTTACCGCGGTCATTTTATTATCGGTCGTAGGAATATTTTACTTCTATATTACCCGGCGTGTCCCAGTTGCAGCAGCAGGCAACGATAAGTCGATCGCGATTCTCCCATTCAAAAATCTCAGCGAGGATCAGCGTACAGAATATTTTAGCGATGGAGTTGTGGAGGCCATCCGAACTAGCCTGGCTGGCATCGGCGACATCCGCGTTATATCCAGGACGTCCGTCGAGCAGTACCGCGAGACCTCAAAATCCGCCCGTGAAATTGCACAGGAATTGGGTGTGTCGGCATTGCTGGAGGGCAGCATCCAAAAAGATAACAACAGGGTGAGGATGGATGTCAGGCTTATCGACGGCATCACCGAGGGACAAGTGTGGGCCAAAAGTTATGATCACGAGCTAAAAGATGTATTTGCAATCCAAACTGAAATTGCCCAACAGGTAGTGAATGAACTCAATGCAAAACTTTCACCTGAAGAAAAGTCATTGTTGGCAAAAACGGATACTGATAATTCCAGGGCGTACGATCTATACCTTAAAGCTATCTACGAGTACCGGACCTATTCAAATAAAGGCGCACACAACTCCATCAACCTTCTTACGCAGGCTATCGCTCTCGATTCCAATTATGCACGCGCATACGCCTTCCTGGCAAACAGCTACATAGGCCTCGCGGCCATTTGGAGTGCTGAATTAAGCGCACTCGAAGCTTTGCAGAAAGGTAAACCTTATATCGACAAGGCGCTGGCACTCGACCCCGGGCTGGATGAGGCGCACATGCTCAAGGCGTTTTATCTCTTATACAATGACTGGGATTTTAAGGGTGCTGAGGTCGAATATAAATTAGCGATAACGTCTGACCATCCTGATGCGCTCGCTTTATATGCCGATTACCTTAATTTTGTTTCGCGGCATGAAGAAGCAATGGCGTACGCAGAACGCCTAAATTTAAAGTATCCCTATTATCCAAACAGCCGGATAATTTTAACATACGTCTACAATAACCGCTTTGATGAAGCGCTGGAGTTTTCTGAATCGAGACTCAAAATGTTTAACAATTATTACACTATGGACGCCCATGGTTTTCTTTTGTTAAATATGAAGCGATATGCGGAGGCCATTTTATATTTCAATAAAGCTGTTGAACTGGAGGGGATCAGGTATCCCCGCATGCTGGGATGGATGGGTGCAGCGTATGCTAAATCCGGGGACCGGATAAATGCAAACAAGATTATTGAAGAGCTGAAAACCCGTCTGGCAAATAATGACAAAGGCTCTGTTGCTTTTTTTATTGCTGTTATCTATTCAGCGTTAGAAGAAAAAAAGTCTGCCTTGTCCTGGCTTAAGACCGCTTATGAAAGCCATGATATGGAGATGCCATGGCTTATGACGGAACCACAATTCTATAATCTACATCAGGAGCCCGAGTTCCGTCAACTCGCGAAGCAGATCGGTTTTCCTTAGCCCATTATTAGCCTCAGATTTCGCTATGTCCTCCAAGTAGTCCCTTGCCTCTCTTTTTTTAACTGGCTTAAACCTGATTTAAAGCTTAAAAAAAAAGTTTAAAGTCTTTGCAACGTGCATTTAAGTCCAGTTTGCCGTGGAGCCCCCACTTTTGCGCTAATTCTGTTCTCATCCCATGGCCGTGCATATTCTACAATCTGGAAACCAACAAAACCATAAGCTGTGCGATGTGCGTGTCAAAACCGCGTCTGTTTTCATACCGTCGACACACGCTGAACTCGCCTTAAAATTCATCCGGTTTGTACATACAATAGCATTGACTTTGATGCTTTCATTTTTTGTTATGCAATCCTTTGGGCAAGCGAGTGTTTCCGGAAAAATATCGGACCACGACCACGGCCTCCCTTCAACCACTGTTCTTCTTTTGACTCTCGACTCGGCAGTAGTGAAGGGAGTGGCAACGGACAGCATAGGGAAATTCCTTTTCGAAGCGGTTAGACCCGGGGAGTATGTAATTTCTGCATCAATGGTTGGCTACACGAAGTCCTTTTCGAAACGCTTTGAACTGGGCGCACAAAGTATTGAGTTGCCGGAGATATTTCTTGAAGAAGAAACCACGAACCTGAGTGAGGTTGTTGTCAGAGAAAACAGACAACTCCTTGAGCAGAAGATAGACAGGCTGGTAATCAACCTGGAGGGAAGCATTACGTCATCCGGAAATACGATACTCGAAGTACTTCAAAAAGCTCCCGGTGTAGTGGTCAACAGGCAAAATAATACGATTGCCATGAACGGTAAGTCCGGGATTCGTGTGATGATCAACAACAAAATGGTGCAGTTGCCTTTGGATGCGGTCGTACAAATGCTGGATGGTATGAATGCTTCCAATGTCGAAAAGATAGAACTCATTACTGCCCCTCCGTCAGAATACGACGCCGAGGGAAACGCTGGGATTATCCATATTGTAACGAAGACAGGGGAGGATCTAGGCACAAACGGTTCGTTTGGTCTTATGGTGGGAGCCCGGTGGGCAGAAAATCTTGGCGCGAATTTTAATATTCACCATAGGAATAAGCGCATGGCATATTTCCTTGACTACTCTATAGTAAGAAATCATAATTTGCATATTCTGGAATCGCAAAGAAATTATGTTGAACGTGAATTTTCCCAAACTGTGACCAGTGATAGTCATCGCGAAAACCTGACAACGCAGCAAAATCTAAGCGCTGGAATTGAATGGCGACTATCGAAGAAAACTTTGCTTAACGTACTATTTACAGGTTACAATAGAAATTGGGACCTAAATGCCATCACCCAGGACACAAATCGAGTCGAGATCGATTCGACAATAGTAACCTCGATGAATATCCATGAATCCAATGTCTGGAAAAGTGTCACAGGTTCAATCGGTCTGCAAACTAAAATTGATTCCCGGAGTGACGTAAGCGTCAGCTTGGATTACCTCTACTATCACAATAACAATCCATCCACATATGACAATAGCGTTAACTTTGAACCGGCGAAGCCAGAGCTATATAAAATAGATTTGAGCAAAACAACTCCCATTCGCTTCGTCATTGCAAGAGCTGACTATCATTACCAGTTGTCCCCATCACTTTCCCTGGAAACAGGTGCTAAATCCGTGATTTCATCCTTGGATAACAACGTACTTGTACAGCGGCTCGTGAATGACGTATGGACATTGGATCCAACATTTACATCCTACTCGACGCTTAAAGAACACATACATGCTGGATACATTTCCACAAAATGGCAAGTAGCCAAGGCGTTGCAGATCAATAGTGGTCTGAGATATGAATATACGCACACTGTGCTGGGATCCGCCGATGAGGCGAACTTGATTAAAAGGAAGTACGGTTATTTGTTCCCAAGCTTGTCAATTAAGAAGCAGCTTGCATCCGAAAAAGACATTGAATTTTCATACACTAGGAGAATAACGCGACCCACCTATAACGATATTGCACCTTATGTATTCTTTTGGGGACCCAACACATTCTCGGCAGGAAATACGTCACTGTACCCGGCGCTTAGTGATGCATTGACCGTAGGCTATCATACGAAGCAGTGGATAATTTCCGCTCAGTATACACACGTCAAGAATGAGATCACCACTTTACAGCCTGAAATTGACGGAAAGAATAATCTCATTTACAGGTCTCAAAATCTAAAACATTTAAACACCATCGGACTGACTATGGCTTACACCGTTCCAATAGCCTCCTGGTGGGAGCTGCAGAGCAACCTAACGGCGCAATATCAAACGGGAAAGACATCTCATCTTGAGCATAACGTGACTATACAGCTCTATGGTGTTAATTTAAATGTGACAAACCTGGTTAGGCTGCCAAAAGGTTTTTCCATTGAAATTTCCGGGATGTATCAGTCCAAATCTCTTTCAGGGATATCAGAATTTCTACCAATCGGTTCCTTGAATGCGGGTGTTCAAAAAAGTTTTCGCGATAAAGGAACTTTACGCTTAGCAATGGATGATATTTTGTCCACTAATAATTGGAGAATAAAAACAAATTCGCCGGACAATAACATCAATTCGTATTTTAGTTACAATTGGCATAATCAGTTCATAAGGGTAACATACAGCCGGAATTTTGGAAACGCGAAATTGCGTTCGGTCAAGTTAAGATCGGGATCGGAAGAGGAGAGAAGGAGAGTTAACAATTGAATGCAAACAACTTTAGCCTGTCGCGCAAGTTAGGTCCTCGCCATCTAGTTCTCATTCAATACTTTAGCCGGATTGGAACCAGCAGCAAGCAACGAAGGGAACATGATGGACGCCATCGAAAGTCCGAAAATTATTAGACCAGTGAGAACAAACAAACCAATCGATAGTTCTACTTTATACGCAAAACTGCTCAGCCAGACAGAAAGGGCATACCAGCTTACCGGGACCGATAAAATAAAAGCGATCAATGAAATTACGGCAAAGGGCCTTGAAAGGCATGACAACAAATCAGGAATTCCTGCACCTAATATTTTACGGATCCCAATCTCTTTTCTTTTTAAATTGATTATATAGATGTTTAGACCTATAAGCCCCATCGCTGATAAAATAGATACCACCAATGTAAACAAGAAGATAAGCTTGGAGAATTTCTGTTCAAAAACATAATTTTTTTCATTGAAGTCGCTCAGCGAAGCAAACACGAAAGGAATTGATGGATCAAATTGGGCCCATTCACTTTTGAGCCACTCAAGCGTGCCCGGCAAACCAGTCTGATCTACATTGACCGTCAACATTCTGAAACGGCCTGGAACGATATGGATGATTAATGGTTCAATTGAAGTGTGGAGAGTTTTAAAATGAAAATCTTTCATAACACCGACGATTTTTCCTCGCCGGCCATTGTCATATCCGACTTCCATGCCGATAACTTCCTCGGGAGTCCTTAATCCCAAATTCCTATAGGCTGTTTCATTGACGATTAAATTTGCGGTGTCAGCTGCATTCGACGTCGAAAAATCGCGGCCCGCAACAATATCTATTCCGTAAGTTCGGCAATAGTCGTGATCCACATGAATCCTTTGCCACATAACTTCCTCGGCTCCCTGGGCCTTATACATCGTATAACCAGACTGATAGAGCATTCCCCCTAAAAGGTGAGAGCAGGCACTGGCAGAATTTACATTGGGATTTCGCAGGATCTCATTTTTAAATAGTTGATAGTTGCGCTGCGATTCATCTGTCAACAACGTGATGTTTAGCAAATTCCCTGCGTCGTAACCAACTGACTTATCGTAAATAAATGTGAGTTGTTGATTGATAAGGAGCGAACCCGCAATCAGCATTGCGGTAACAATAATCTGAAAAGCGATAAGCCCGTACCATAGTCCAATACCTCGTCTGAATTTGATTATAGAACCTCGGATTGCGAGAGCCGGTTTAGTTCGGGCGACGGATTGTACAGGGTAGAGCGTTACAAGAAGCATCACTACCATAACGCCTGCCGCCGTCAACAGCCATATCAGCGCGCTCTCTGTCATTGGAAGTAGCAGCCCTTCGCCTAAGAAATTGCTGATCCATGGTAACAACAATCCGACCATCGCTATACTCGCCAAAATGGCGATGATACCGTGAATGAGATTTTCAGCTGCGAATTGAAACCCTAATTCCGTTTTGCTGCTGCCTATTGCCTGTCGTATTCCTATTTCCTTCATGCGATTTTCCGAACGTGCGATCCATAGGTTGATATAGTTTATAGCGGAAACCAACAAAATGAGAACTGCCACACAGGTAAGAATATACACGTACATGATATCTGAGTTGGCCGTCCATTCATTTTGGAGATGTGAATGCAAGTGGATATCTGTTAGGGGCTGCAGTAAAAAGTTGTATGACGCGTCATTCGAGGCAGGTAGATTTTTTTGCGTAAGTGCATTTAATTTGTTCTGCACGGAAAATCTGTCTGTCCTATTTTTAATTTTTATATAGGAATATAGAAAGCTGTTTCCCCAGCTCGAAAGTATCTGGTCGCCCCACAATTTCGGAAGCGTGTTCAGAGAACAAACGAGATCCGCTTTAAAATGTGAATTAAGTGACATATCTCGAAAAACGCCCGTGATCTCGAAATCTGCCCCAAAGGTTATGTTCGTTAGAACTTTCCCTACCGGGTTGACTGAGCCGAAATATTTCTTTGCAATAGATTCAGAAATCACCATAGTGTTCGGACGGATCAATACCATGGCTGGATCACCTCTCAAAAAATTGAAAGAAAATACACTAAATACGTTGGAGTCGGCCCAGATGAAATTTTCTTCCGAAAAACTCTTGGAGGTTTCTTTGTCCAATAATTCGGAAGGGGAGCGATAACGAAACAGCCTCACAGCTTGCGAGATTTCAGGTATTTCTCCTACCTGAAGGTTGTGAACCAATGCACCCGGGGTCCAGGCCATGGAATTGTGCTGAGTGCCAACGCGTATATCCTGGACGATGCGATAAATATTCTCTGCCTGATCGTGAAATTGATCGTAGCTTTGCTCCTTATGCAAATAAAAAAATAGAATTGTAAATGTGGTAATACCAACCCCCAGACCACCCATAGTAAGAAAGGTTGTGACCTTGTCGTGTAACATGCGGCGAAAGGCTATGAGAATATGATTGCGGATCATTCTTGCAAAGGTCTAGGTTATCAAGAGCCGTAATAACTTCCCTTGTTAATTTTGTGCCAAACTGCTAACGGGAAATTCCGTCAATACAGTCAGTTGCGTTTCAGCGGCTGTGCGCTAGCGAATCATTACTGTTCGATTTTGCGAACCGTGGATTTCCAACCTGGATGATTACTACGCTATCATTACTAGTACTCTAGGAGGCTCCAAGCGATTCTAGTTTTAGGAGGCCACATTTTTTAAAAGCTCTTACTCTTACATCATCAAAAATTTAGAATATTTCTAAGAGAGAAGTTATTGGGGTTGATTAAAAAGTCTTACTTTGAAAATTACAAGCAAATTTTATCCGCATTCTTGTTCGTGATTTCTTTGTGCCTTCCTGTCTTCGTGGTAAATTGAGGTATTCAGGGCCACTAAGACCCGAAGATGTGCTCCAACTAAAATTTTATGCGAGAAAATCGACCTTTTAGTCAGCCCCTTCCTAAAATTTAGTTGTTGTCTATACTACAGGAAGGTGATGAAATTCAACAATCGAATTCAATCAATAGTGATGGTAGCACCATCGAAAGACCAAAATCTTTACAGTTACTATGCGGCTCTGACAAACGGCTGACGACGCCAATACGTCAGGCTGCGCCAGGCCCATTCAAATGGTCCGAACAAAAAGTAGTGCATCCACACATTTGAATAAATGATTTGCACAATCCAGATCGCCAACACAATCAGGTACACCTCATAACGCTGCAACTGACCGTACAACTTAAGTCCATAGGCGTTGAAAAGTATTCCGCAGATCAATGACTGCATGAGGTAATTCGTAAATGCCATTTGACCAACGGGCCGTATCCATGAAAATAAAATTTTGAAAAGGTTAGATTTATAAAGCAACATGATCAAGCCTAAAATACCAATCGCGCGCGGTGTACGTCCTAACTCGTAAAATGAAAATGGTACATTCTTACTGAATGAAAACCAGCTGAAATTGTTTTCAACCCGATACCTCACAAAAAGCCACGATATTAGGAGGCCGATGGTCACGCCACTAATGCACATCCATGCATAGACCTTCGTTGATGCTGACCCTGTTAATATTCCCAGTTTGAAGAAGGCCATGCCCAACAGCATAAAAATCAAAACATCCCACACTGAAAAATAGAGATACCTGACAAGGCTGTTCACGTAGTCGTCTGTACGGAAATCATACACGGAGGCGTAGCTGCTAGTTACCTTTTCGATATCCTTCTCCATTCGTTTGTGTTTTGCCTTCGGCTCGTTTCGCGCTTTGGAGGCCGTCATTTCCTCCAGCACTTCGGCTTGTAAAGTTGTAAGCTTCGTACGGGTTGTATCGATTGCCGCGATAGCTTCTCCTTCTGCAATTAGGTCTTTGCGTTCGTACAAAAACCGGTTCTCGCGCGCAGTCATCAATACGACGCACACACCAGCACCGATTATCAAAGCCTTAGGCGACCAGTTTCGAAACACAAACATCAACATACCCAGGCACGCATAATCGAAAAGGATATCACCATTCCAGAGAAGGATGTAGACATCAAACAGGGAGAAAAGGATGAGCCATAGTTGTCGCCGGAAAAAATAATCGGCAGGGGCAAGACCATTAAGTTTCTTTTCCTGGCGACTCACAAAAAGGATGATTCCTGCTCCAAACAGCATGGAAAACAACGCGCGTTGGGTCCCACTGAAGATCCATGTAGTGGCATACCAGATGTAATAGTTGATGCCGATCTCGTTTAATGTGGATGGATCCTCGCCGACAACGCTCGGGTGGGAAAAGATAGTAATGTTCATCAGGAGAATCCCCAAGACCGCAATACCGCGAAGCATGTCAAGAGTATATATCCGCTCGGATTGAAGTACCGGTACGGCTGAAATTGTTGCCGTCATATCTAAAAACCAGGGTCCGTGTGGTTCCGAACTGCTGGCGTATCTAAAGTAAGAAAACTTTGGTTCATCGAAAGCGGATATCCATTAATAATCAGCGATTTGGGTTCTTTACGCATGAATTGGTGACGGAACCCGCCATGGCAGGCTTGGCGGAACTGGCCCCTTACAATGTCGTTTTTACGCACGGTTCGCCGGTCGATCCACTAGTATCTTTATCACCCAAGCACAGGTATCGCGGGAATTCAGGAAACCCGGAGTCTGGTTAGTACGTACCAAATTTTTATGGTCCCGAACGATAACGATATAAAACAACTAGTTCACGAATGGGCACAGGCCATTCGCGACGGTAACATGGATGGTATTTTGGCGCGGCACACATCAGATATCGTTGTGTTTGATGTACCCATGCCGTTGCAAAATATTGGGTTGGATGCATACAGAAAAACGTGGGAACTATTCTTTAGGTATTCTCCCCGGGGTGAGGGCTCATTTGAGCTGATTGACCTAAAGATCTTATCAGGTGACTATGTTGCATTTTGTTATGCTCTTTTGCAGATCGGCGGGCGGGAACCTGAGTGTCGATTGACGTTAGGATTGCAGAAAATTAATGACAAGTGGTATATTGTTCATGAGCACCATTCAGCACCTTTTGCGATACCGGAAGAAAAGTGAGTTTAGCAATCTTAAATCTTAATTGATGGAAACCAAAACAGACCATTCAACTATTGAAATAGCTCAACCGTTACCTCCATCTTCAACCTGGAAAGCGCTGAAAGAAGCAATTCGCGGGAGTGAAGCCGATTACACAAAGATCGATCTGAAAAGAGCCATCTTCCTGCTGGCGGTACCCATGATTTTGGAGTTGATAATGGAATCCACTTTCGCTGTGGTTGACATATTTTTTGTCAGCAAACTGGGTGCGTCAGCTACGGCTACCGTTGGACTTACAGAAACTTATCTATACTTATTGTATTCTCTCGCCATGGGGCTTGCCATGGCAGTTACAGCCATAGTAGCACGGAGGATCGGTGAAAAAAACAGGGAAGACGCAGCAACGGCCGCAGTTCAATCCATATTTCTCGCGCTCTTGTGTTCAGTCCCCTTTGCTGTCGCCGGCATTTTCTTTGCCAAAGATCTTCTTACTCTCATGGGGGCGGACACCTGGAGTATTGAAAATGGCTATGGCTATACGCAATGGATGTTGGGTGGAAATGTTGTAATCGTCTTACTATTCGTCATCAACGCTATTTTCCGGGGAGCCGGTGATGCTGCTATTGCCATGCGCGTATTATGGATTGCCAACGGGATCAACATTGTTTTAGACCCGATATTAATTTTTGGCTGGGGACCCATCCCAGCGATGGGAATTGAGGGAGCGGCCATCGCAACCACTATTGGACGCGGAATAGGCGTAGCCATACAGTTATGGACCCTTGTGAAGGGCGGTAAGCATATTCGGGTGAAATTAACTCAGGTTTATTGGGAGGGAAAGACTGTCGTCAATATTGTACGCACTTCCCTGGGTGGCGTAGGACAAATGATTGTCGCGATGACATCATGGATTTTTTTGATGCGAATCCTGGCCGATGTGGGCAGTGAAGCAGTGGCGGCCTCCACTATTGCGCTTCGTATCATGATGTTTACGATCATGCCTGCTTGGGGTCTGTCTAATGCGGCGGCTACGCTAGTGGGGCAAAATCTGGGTGCCGGAAACCCTGAACGCGCAGAATCGTCAGTCTGGAAGATTGGTTTCTACAATATGATCTTCCTGATCATTGTTTCTATTGTCTATTTCTTTTTTAACGAAGAGCTAATGCGCATATTTACGGATGACGACCGCGTGGTGAGCATTGGAGCAGAATGGTTGCAGATACTTTCCTATTCGTTCTTTGTGTACGGCTGGTGGATGGTATCCGGGCAGGCATTTAATGGTGCGGGTGATACAAGGACTCCCACGAAGATCAACCTGGTATTCTTCTGGCTGATTCAGATACCCTTATCCTATTTTCTGGCGATTCAACTTGGCTGGCAACATTCCGGAGTGTTCTGGGGCGTATTTATTTCAGAAACTTCTGTAGGTCTGTTTACACTGTGGTTATTTTCGAGAGGAAGCTGGAAATCTGTAAAGGTTTAGAAGATGCGACCGAGAGACAATGTTTTAGCCAGTCGTCTCGGCTGTTACTGTATTTCCTCCTTTCCAGGAATTTCGCCTTTGTCGAGTTTCTTATCAACGACGATCTCCGGAATTGCTTCGCCAAAAATGAGGCCCGTTTTCACAGCGTGCTCCGCAGCTTCAATGGTATTATCTACTATGACCATGTCAACTGCATCGGCAAGGCCCTTTGAAATATCGACAGCAATTTTTTCGCGATCCCTGAGCTGAACATTGCGGATGTAAATCGCAAGGATCCGGCCGGGAAATTTAGAAACAACCTCTCGATAGATCTTTGGATCTTCTTGGCCGGAGTCTCCGATCAGCACAAATTTCAGTAGGGGATAAGCGAGGAGGATATTCTTGATCTCTTTGAACTTATGGCCCATATGACCTGAACTTTCTCTGTTTCGATCAAGTCCGAAATCACGAAGCAATAATGGCCCTTCAGGAATATTGTTTAAATCAAGAAAATCGATCAGTAGATCATACAGATTCCACGGACTGCTCGAAACATAAAAAAAAGGATTATTCCGTTTTCCGTTTCTTCCCAATTGAAGTGCCCGGTAGAACTCGGAAACGCCTGCAAAAGGTAGCCGGGTGTGTGCGTTATGGAAGAACGTATTGCGGGACATGGCCAGAAGGCTGGTCGCATTTGTCTTGACCACCGTATCGTCTATATCACTGATAATTCCATACTCGGCATCGGCCGGAGGCACCAGCACACTCGCACTACTTCTTATTCCTGGCGAAAAACCAAAGGGCGCGCTCTTCAATTCTATGTCGACGTTGTACCACATATCTTCCCGGTGGATGGGCATCTCACTTAAAAGATTAACCGAGAAGTATCCCTCATCATCCGTCGTAACGAGATGCGATTTCCCCTGAAAATCAATTTGCAAATCTGCATGCGGTACTTCATCGCTTTCAAAGCGTTTGTACATATTAAGAAGATTACGCCAAATGGAGTCCTTGTCGCTCGACTTCGCGATGCCATTATCTCTTAATACACGACCTTTTACATATAATCTGTTGAGGGTTCCATAGCTACGATAAGTAATAATCTGCAAGGGATCATCAGAATCAAGCCGCTTTCTCAATGCTAATGCTAAGCGATCATAGTTTGATTCTATGTCAGCGATGAGTTTACCAAGACGACTTTTTAATGGCGACATAAGTAGTACAAGTTAGATTGCGATCGGGATCGGTAAACCTCAGATTTTTTTCTGTATCAGCCACTGATGTCCGAACGGATCTGTCACAACCCCCTGCCTGTATCCATAGTCGTAATCCTGAAGCGGGCTTGTGACTTGTCCACCCGCCGCTGCGGCAGATTTCATTAGGTGATCCGGATCGGGAACGAACACTCCAATAAGTGAGGTAACGGCCATAAGAGTTTCCGGACTTAGTTGTTTAACACTTGCCACTTCTTCGTGAATGTGAAACAAAGCGCTACCTATTGACATTTCCGCAACATGTACACTACCGTCGGGGTTGCTCCAGCGGCGCAACTCAATGGCACCGAATGCTTTTTTGTAAAATTCTATTCCTGCCAACACGTTTTTGCTGCACAAGTGCGGAGCAAATACAGTTTGGCGATCGATAAATTCATTTGTCATACTCCGACAAGTTTAATTTTTGAGTCCCATCAGTCGGTATAGAGCTTTGTATAGTACTCCTGAAGCATTCTCTTCACGGCAAACGGTTTATGCGTAGTCAACACACTTTGTTTCATCATCTCAACCCATTTTTTCTTGTCGTCGTAATATGTTGGCAACACTTCCTCGAGCAGTACTTTGTAAAGTGATTTTTGGTCGTGCGCATCCAGCTTTTTTTCGTCGCGGTTTTCATATCCATTTCCGATTTGCCAGCCGTTGACGCCGTGCACGCACGCTTCGGGCCACCATCCGTCCAGAATGCTCAGGTTTAACACCCCATTCATTGCCGCCTTCATCCCTGAAGTTCCACTGGCCTCCTGAGGCCTGCGCGGATTATTGAGCCAGACGTCAGATCCACGAACCAACATAGAGCCAACTGTCATATCGTAATTCTCAATGAAGACTACGGAATCAGGATATCTTTTTGTTAACGCGACGATGTTCCCTACAATTTGTTTTCCGCCATCGTCCAATGGGTGTGCTTTTCCGGAAAAGACAATCTGAAGTTTCCCAGTTTTAAACAAACGATCTACTTTAGATCGGTCGCTGAAAATAAAATCACTTCGTTTATAAGGCACTGCTCTCCGCGAAAACCCAATAAGCAGGGAGTTCTGCTTCAACCTTACGCCTGTACGCTCGTATATGAAAGTGAGAAGATTCTTTTTATTTTCCTGATGCCATTTCCAGATTTCGCCTGACATGCCATCGGCTGCTCTAAGGATTCTTTTGTCTACCCACGTGGGAACATGTATAGCATTGGTAATGCCGATGATTTCGGCCCGACCCTTAACCCCCTGCCACATTTTGTTGGCCGTTTTCGCATGCAGTTGGGCTACTGCATTCGCCTTTCTGGAGAGGCGCAAAGCGCCAACGGTCATGTTAAACGGCGATCCACCTAACTGCTTCAATTGTTGTTTGCTAAAACTTCCGTTATCCGCCCCCATATACATCAACCGGTCGAGATAATGGGATTCATTCCCCTGCACTACTGGTGTATGCGTGGTAAAGACGATTTGTTGACGTGAAGCCCGCAAAGCTTCTTCAAAGCTCTTGCCGCGTTTCATTTGTTCGCGTACCAACTCGAAGCCCGCAAACAGTGCATGACCCTCATTAAAGTGATACACATCGACAGGGATCTTCAACGCACGAAGCGCCTTTACACCGCCGATTCCCAAAACCATTTCCTGGGCAATCCGTTCTTCTCCAAACCAGCCGTAAAGCTGTCCTGTGATCCAGTTATCCTCATTGCCAGGAATATCTGTGTCTAGCAGATATAGTGGTGCATTGCCAAACTTATCGCACAACCAGACTTTGCATTTCACTTCGCGCTTGCGTATCGTTACGGAGACTGTTACACCCGTATCCTTCAAAAAGGGATAATTGTAAATGGGGTAAGTGTCGATCGCCTTACCCTCCGGAGAGATACGCTGATCTGTATATCCTTGCTTCCATTTGATACCAATACCAACAATAGGGAACTTATGATCCTTCGCTCCTTTGAGGTAATCGCCCGCCAGAATGCCCAGGCCCCCTGCATACATTTTAAAATTACTTTGCAAAGCGTATTCCATACAAAAGTAGGCGACCCTAGGTTGTGAGTTCGATGGCATAATATTATTTTGTTAGTGAGGGAGAAATATCGGCAATGAATCTTAATTGTGTATTACAACAATGGTTATTTTTGCATATCGCTATTAGAGTCGCATCAGGCGAAAGCCAAAACTTGAATTAACTGTTATCTATTCCTGCCTGAAAATGAAAATATACTTTTACACTCGTCGTTACCTCTTTCTTTTCCTAATCGTGCTTAGCTGCGATGGAAAAAAAGATGCAACTGAATTGCAAAATGAATTGCAATCTATTAAACTGACGCGCGGCGATATTGCGCTCTGCGGGTCGGACGAGGCCAAGTTTGGAAAGGTGGAGTTTGCACTTTCCTGCAAGGAAAAAGTGCGGGCAAATTTCAACCTGGCTACGGCATTGCTACATTCATTTGAATATGGTGAAGCAGAAAAAGTCTTTGCGAAAGTGATGGACGAAGATCCCGAGTGTCTCATGGCGTACTGGGGAGTAGCCATGAGCAATTTTCATCCATTGTGGGCTCCGCCGACACCCGACGAACTTGAAAAAGGTTCTAAGATCATAACCATAGCACGCTCGCTTAAATCCAGTTCAGCAAGGGAATCAGATTACCTTGAAGCATCGGCGGTGCTCTATGATAATTGGAAGGACCTGGACCATAAAACGCGTATCCTTAAGTTTGAAAAAGCAGCGGAGCAGATCCATCAAAAATATCCTGCTGACAACGAAGCTGCGACGTTTTATGCGTTGGCATTGACGGCAGCATCTGATCCGGCGGACAAAACTTTTGCCAAACAAAGAAAAGCTGGAGAGATCCTGAATTCCATTTTTTCGAGTCAACCCGATCATCCCGGAATTGCCCATTATCTCATTCATATTTATGACTCCCCTGAGTTGGCAGAGCTCGCATTGCCTGCTGCGCGGAAGTACGCATCCATCGCATCTGCATCAGCCCATGCGTTGCATATGCCTTCGCATATTTTCATACGCCTGGGATTGTGGGATGAGTCAGTGCAGTCCAATATTAATTCCATGACAGCGGCTAAATGTTATGCGGAAAATTCGGGTATACAAGGCCATTGGGATGAGGAACTTCATGGGCTGGACTACCTGGTCTATGCCTATCTGCAGCAGGCACGGGATGATAAGGCAAAGGAACAGTTGGACTATTTGTCTACAATACTAACCGCTTCTCCGATGAACAATAAGGTTGCGTATACTCTGGCTGCGGTTCCCACACGCTACGCTCTCGAGCGCAAGGATTGGAGTGCCGCTTCTGCATTGGAGCTCAAACCAAATACTTTCCCATGGAATGAATATCCATGGGAAAGATCCATTGTCTCATTTGGAAGATTATTGGGTGCAATTCATCTTAAGAAACCGGATGTTGTTCAAGTATCATTGAAAGAGTTAAAGACCAATCATGACGAGCTTGTCAAACAGAAAAAATTGTATGAAGCCAACCAGGTTGAAATTCAGATAAAATCATCCGAAGCGTGGATCGCGCTTTCAGAAGGCAGGAGGGAAGAAGCAATCCGGTTAATGAGTGAAGCTGCGAATCAGGAAGATGCTACCGAGAAACATCCGGTCACACCAGGCGAAGTCATACCGGCACGGGAACTTCTTGGTGATCTTTACATGGAATTGGGGCTATATAAAGATGCCCACAAAGCGTACGAAGAAGATCTCAAACGACACGCTGGACGACTTAATGGTCTTCTTGGAGCAGGAGTTGCTGCCCGGAAGCTTGGAAACGAAGAAGACGCTAAAAAATATTTTCAACAAATAATTACAGCAGCACAGCTATCGGACATGCAGCGGCCAGCCCTATTAGAAGCAAAATCATTTCTGAAGGGTATGATCTGAACGATGCGTATGGACGTTGCTTCAATCACCGATGACAGCCTCATTGAAATACATTGTGGTGTGGGTATTGCTCGCCAGCGTGCTGGTTCTGCAGGTCGATGCTCAGACGGCTTGTAAATCGAAGGTGGAAGGTTACATCCTTAGACTGAAGGGTGCCTTACAGAATTTTATACCTGACCCAGGATCGGATGCCGCGCGTGATCAATACCTTCAGTCGTTACGGCAAATAAATCCTGGATTATACGATAAAGTGCGGCGCCTATCCCTTGAAGCAAAGGAAAAAATGGACGAAGACGCATCTTGGCTGGCCTGCTTCCAACAGGAGTTCCTGAACATTCAACCCTCGGACAAGGATGAGAATATGATCCTTTGGTCTTCTCATTTATTTAAAAGGTTTGTGACACTGGATTATATCTCCCCGGAATTCGAGCGGGGAATTGGCGTACACGTAGATATCAACCAGGGAGCAGCTGATCTTGGAAAAAGCACCGAGGCCTACTCTTTTGCTGGCAGGTTGCTGCTTTCCTATACATTTTCAAAAGAGAGAACTGGTACTGGCGGCACCGTTCGACTAATGGGTGGAATTTCAACCTATTACTACGACAGTGAATTCAACTTTTTTGCAAATCCTCGTGTTGAGTATCGCATCAAGGATCTAGGCAATAAGTTGACTACGTTTGGCAACTTAAAAGTGATTATCGACGGGAATTTTGGAGAAACATGGATTGCCGGAGCAGGTATAGGGGTTGAGTTGCATAACTTTGGAGTACAGGTGCTATACCAACGGCAAGGCGAAGTCAAAAATTCTCATCTGCTAGTAGGTTTGTTTTACCGGTTTCTAAAATAGAGTTCTATGGCGAAAGCGTTAGTGACGGGCGGAGGAGGGGCAAAGGGAGCCTTCGCTGTTGGGGCTTTACTCACCCTCAAGAAGAGAGGTCTTTTTCCGTTTGACATCTTAAGTGGCACCAGCACAGGATCTTTTATTGCTACACTCGCCGCAGCAGATGAACTGGAAATTCTGCGGAGTCAATACCTGAGTGTTGGACCGAACGATGTGTTGGCAAAGCAAAACATCGTAGCAAATGTCTTGAATGGCAAGGCTTTTCTATTTGATACTTATCCGCTATTACAATTAATACGACAAACCATTACGCAACAGATATTTGACAAAATCATGGCCGACAGCGCACCTACCTTATGTATAACAGCTGTCAGTCTCCAGACAGGGTTACCGACCGTGTTCTCGAATCGCGATCTGATTCCACAACCGAACAACGAATACCTGGTAAAAAAATTATCGAGCCTCGACATGCTGATGAGTGCTCTGCTAGCCAGTTCGAGTCAGGCAGGCTTTACGCCACCCGTGATCATTGATGGAGAGCAATTTGTAGATGGGGGCCATCGCGACGTGATACCTACCCGCATCGTGGTGGATCTCGGTGCAGAGGATGTGACGATACTGAGCAATAATCCATCGGCGCAGTTTACGAATATCCGTCACTATAGCGACCTCTTAGACGTGGTCTTACGCGTCATTGGCATTTTCTTACAAGATGTTCGGGAAAGCGATATCAGACTACTCAATGACTTCCTGATGCCGAAGGGAAAGCGCGCTATGGTAGTCGAGCCATCAGCTGATCTTGATGAAGAAAATCCAACCGGATTAAGGTTTAGCCCACCGCTTATGGCAAGTTGGATGGTCCTTGGAGAGATTCGCGCTAATGCAGCAGTAAATAATGTTATAGGACCACCGCCGCCAAAGGTATAGGCAATGCCCGAAGACCCAAGGCAATTATTTCAGAAGCAACGCAAATACGTCGTGCATGAATTCGCTGCACTGATAGTCGTTCACGTTCTTTCAACTAGTCATATACAATGAAACCATATCATCACCCATGGCAACAACCTTACCTCCATTCCTTTGACACCGGATGCTGCTTGCGTTAATATGTGCGTGGATGACAGAGGGCCGGTTCAATAATTATGTAACTAATTAATGAGATCCACTTAAAAAATTAGTGGTAGATTAATACCGGAAACCAATTGTTAAGATCTCTATGAAAAATTCTCTTTTGGTGGTGTTTTGTTTATGCGCTACTGCTTTGCAAGCACAGGACCAAGCGGAGGCCATATTATCACAAAAGAAAATTCCTTATGGCCGAACCTCCCCACCTGAAATTAAAAAAGTGATTGACCGTGTATGGACCTATGTCGACGACGCAACGCCGTATGGAATAGTAAATCGTGATACAGGAGAGAAAATAACGGACCTGAAGAAACCGGTTGTCGACGCAACAGTTGTAAAGGGTGAATACAGCATCACCTCTCACGAGTGGGGATTGGTGTACTACGGCATGCTGCTGACGGCAGAGGCCACCGGTGATAAACGATTCGCGGATTACGTCTCTCGGCGCTTTGGGTTTCTTGCAAACGCATCCGCTTATTTTCGTGCATATCATCGTCAATTTCCCAAAGAGGTCAATCCACTCGAGCATTTTTTAGATCCAGGGTCACTAGATGATACCGGCTCGATGTGCGCCGCCATGATCCAAAGTCTGCAGGCGGGAATGCGCAACGACCTGCGCCCGGAAGTAGATCGATCAATTGATTTTATTATGACAAAAGTACACCGGCTACCCGATGGGACTTTCGCCAGGAACAGGCCACTTCCAAACTCCGTCTGGGTCGATGACCTGTATCAAGGAATCCCTGCATTGGCTCGGATGGGACACCTTACTGGTGAACGAAAATACATCGATGAAGCGGTTCGACAAGTCAGGTTATTTTCTGAGAAGCTATTTGACAAGGTCAAGGGAATTTGCATGCACGGATGGGTGCAGGATATGGAACCTCACCCTACGTTTTACTGGGCACGGGCTAACGGTTGGGCTATTATGGCGATTGCAGTTTTGCTCGAAGTGCTGCCGGAGGATCATCCGGAGCGCCCCACTACGTTGGAGTTGTTCAAAACATACTGTCATGGGCTTGCTAAACTTCAATCAGGCACAGGCTTCTGGCACCAATTGTTGGATCGAAACGATTCCTTTCTGGAAACGTCTGCGACGGCTATGTTCACATTTGCGTTTGCGCACGGCATTAATAAGGGCTGGCTTCGGTCCGATGTTTTCGGTCCTGTTGCGCTACAGGGATGGAATGCGGTGACTACGAAAGTAAATGCTAAGGGTCAAGTTGAAGGCACAAGTGCCGGAACTTCCATGGCGTTCGACGCGGCTTTTTATTATCAGCGACCGGTCGGTACGGGCCCGCACGGCTATGGTTCTGTTCTACTGGCAGGTGCTGCCATGTATAAATTCTTAACGGATCATTCCTACGACCCCAACGGTCCTGTAATCTTTAGGAAATGACAGTTAACATCTGTCCACAACTTAGTTGGTCCAATAAATAATGCATCATTGCACATTAGAACGAGGCTGCTTACAGAAGCATCAGGCAGACGCAACCTCGGCGATCGATAATTTAAAAAATAGAAATTCCTTGTTGCTTGCGACCCAACACAAACAACTAAACACATGTATACTTAAACACTTACATCCGCTCACCAAAAATTGAAATCATCGTTTCGCAGTCGACTTATTCTAAACAGAAAGAAGGTAGACTCGCGGAATGGATTTCTAAACAGACGCGAGTAAAGTCTCTTGATTATCGCCATAGGGTGGAGGGATGTTTTTTGTCTGGTCATAAAAAATTGGTTATAGTCAGCGCATTTACAAAGTGATATATTCGGTATCAGTTTTTTATTATACCGATGTTGCCAATTCCAATAATTTTGTTGCAAAGGCATCAGTTCGAAAACTCCTATGGCGATACTCCATATTTTCTCTTAAAGCGTTTTTGCGAAAGACGTTTGCACATTAAAATCCGACGGCGTATCCGGTCTGCACCACGTATTCTTCTTTTGCACGAATCAGTTGTACTGCTTGCTGAAGTAGAAGTTCGATAAGTTCTTTCATTGAGTTATCGCCAATACTCCAGGGCTCATTAGCGTCTCGTATAACTAGTTAAGGTCTGCCACTGAGACTGCTTAGTCGGTACAGCCAATTCGACGACTCAAGTGTTTCATCCGTGGATGAAATTCAATTTATCGCTTTGAACCATCCAATACCCGAGGCCTAGCAGGTTATAACAGTCACAAGCTGAACACTGATAATAGGTTATAGTCTTTGGATCATTAACACATCCAAAAACATACCTACGGCTTCATACCAAAGTAGGTTGTGAATGGTGCAATAATGGTGTCACTTCCTCCGCAAACTGAAGCATCGAAGTGGGCCCTGGATATCGAGCAACAGCGATATGGCATAGACACCAATGCCAAGGCATTCGGAAAATGTCCGTATGCCAGAAAAGGTATGCTGTATCCATGTTCATATGACTTAATTGACTTGCTGAGAGCGTTGGCGCAGACCATCCGAACAATACGTTCAATGGAGATCCGGCGAAGACATCGATTGTAACTTTTTTCATAAAGCCAACAGTAGCCTTCGCCAGGTGCTTCAACGGGAAATGAATGGTTACCCGTGTGGATTCGGGGAAGAAAGATGTAGCAATTCCTGGTAACCTTGTTGCATGGGCGACTGACGATTCAGTTTATACCCGCGTCTACGTTCACCCACAAGCCGGATTTCAATGTTGAACTATAGAATGCATTCTTACCTAGGAATGCCCCAGTGATAATCCATACGTAGCTGAAAGCTATTTTTTTGGGACTATTGCCGTAGCCTCAATCTCAATCATTACATCATCCCGGAAAAGCTTACTAACCTGTACCAAGGTACTGACGGGAGGTTTCTGGGTGTTAACAAATCTATCCCTGACTGTTCGCAAGGACTGAAGTTGCGAGACGTCTGTCATGTAAATTCCTAATTTGATCAAGTCGTTCATGGTTGCTCCCGATTCTGATAGTATATTTTTAATATTTAAAAATACCTGCTCGGTTTGTTTCGCGAGATCACCTTTTCCAACAAGATTGCCCTCTTTGTCAATTGGAACCTGTCCGGCGAGAACTATCATTTGGCAGGTGCCCAGATCAATTACAGCGGAATGTGAATATCCCTTTGCTGCCGAAACCGAAGTTGGGACTTTAAACTTTACAATTTCTGATTGGGACAAGGCGATGGTCGTGACATGGACAAACGCGATTAATAGTATTGTTTTCATAACCGTGGCTGAATATTTAGCAGGAAATTTAGAAAACGTATCTCGAAGAAGCATTAAGTTAGGTATTGCAAAAGCTTTCGCAAAAAATGCCATTACCACAAAGTTTTAAACGTCAAGTTAAAGCCTAACGAATTGGGAAATTTAGGTAAATTGTTGTTGTCCAGTTGGCGTTCGGTTAACTAACAGGTTATGTTAGATGCGTTATAAAGATTGTTAGATAGGTTGAAATGCGGCAACCGAATGACCACTATTATTGTATGCAATAAATATTGATTGATACTCCGAATGAAAATTGCTGAAATATAACTCAGCGATCATCTTATTCAGATTTCCTATTGAATTACGTAATTGAAACTTTATTACACTATTTTTCGAGCGGTTGCCTTCCGCCCTAACGATTTACAAGGCCAGGGTGTGGTTTGGTCCGGGCTCACTCCGCCCAGAAATGGGATCAAGTTAAAAACTGACAAACTCGACATTTTCAATAATCGCTCCAGTGACCCGCAAGGCTTGCTAGGCAGTATCGTTTACCAGTTTCTTATTGATAGCCATAAAAATATTTGGGTCGCAACTTCCGGCGGACTTAATAAAATGATCAAGGGAACAGAAAATAGTATTCCTCAATTTAGAAATTGGCAAAAATCAAGCTCGGACTTGCCCAGTGATGACGTTTATTGTCTCGTCATTGCGGACCACTGAAACAGATCTTCCTACTCCATTCGTCACATCATTTCGAAACGGGTTTAGAAAACATTCGTTTCGTTTGTATAGAGTATCTGACGGCCTCCTGACGGTTTTCATCGTATTGAAGGAGAATAAAGACGCCATTTTTTTAACGGGTAGCTAGTATTGGCCTTGTAAATCGTTAGGGCGGAAGGAAACAGATTAAGGTATTCATTTTATTCGGGCGCTAGCGACTCTCTATTTACACTAGGTCCCCTGGGACCTCCATATGATATTGCACAGGTTTCCGGGCTCCAGTTCCCAGAATCACGCCCCGAACACAATAATTGGATTGCATGCTTGCGATGTTAGGCCGCGCCGGTATGACAAGCTGGTCATTTCTTATTCGCGGCTCTATACGCCCTGTACATGCTAGCTGCCATCCGCTTCGATGAATCATTGTATTTGAATATGCATACCCTCAGGTTTTAACAATGGCCTATGCTTATCCCTGCTGAAAGACACTATGAGTCCTCTATTGGCAAACCCTTAATTGAGAAGTGACGTATAGCATGAATGAAGAATCAAAATCCGGTTTTGATCATTGCAGAATTGTAAATTGGTTGGAGGGAACCGGCAAAAGAATCATTATGCTTCAAATATTTCGGGGATATATTGCTTACTAATGAACCACAGAAAGACTACTAGCTGCGCATTTTGAAAAACTTATGAACCAATTCGAAAAAAAAATCCTCATATCCGGGGCCACAAAAGCTTTGGATTACATCCAGAGTATAGAAATGAGAGATGTAGCTCCCTCATCACAAGCGTTGGCAAATTTACAAGCGTTTGACGAGGACCTTCCTAAGCGAGGCATAGACGCGCTGGACACCATCGATTTTCTGAACGAATATGGTTCGCCGGGTACTGTTGCGTCCAATGGAAGCCGATATTACGGATTCGTGATTGGCAGCTCGCATCCAGCAGCTCTTGCTGCCAACTGGTTGGCTAGTGCATGGGACCAAAACGCTGGTCTGGGTGCAACCAGTCCCGTTAACGCTAAGATCGAAACCATTGTTGAAAAATGGATAGCTGAAATATTGCCCGTGGCAAATGGATCCTCAGTAGGGTTCGTAACTGGAGTCACGATGGCAAACTTTTGCGCCTTGGCGGCCGCGCGGACAGCCATCCTGAGCAATTCGAACTGGAATGTTGAAGCACAAGGCATGTTCGGAGCACCGCCCATTACCGTAGTCGTTGGAGAGGAGGCTCATGGGAGCCTCTTAAAGGCATTGAGCATGCTCGGATTCGGCCGTGAGCGTGTAGTCACAATACCATCAGATCATAATGGCCGCATGCGCACAGATTTAATTCCAGCACTTGATGGCCAGACCATCCTTTGTATGCAGGCGGGCAATGTGAACACTGGTGGAGTAGATAATGGATCAATCATCTCCCATGCCAAATCTCAGGGCGCCTGGGTTCACATCGATGGAGCATTCGGACTTTGGGCTGGGGCTTCCACGCTCAAAAAACACCTCACTGCGGGATATGAACTGGCAGATTCCTGGGCCACCGATGGCCATAAATGGCTGAATGTTCCATATGATAGCGGACTCGTGATATGCAAAAACGGAGAATATTTACGCCGGGCCATGAGCATGCATGGGGATTATCTAGATCAATCCGGCGACCGCATTCCTTATCATTATACCCCAGAGCTCTCGAGGCGCGCGCGCGCAATCGACATGTGGGCAGTACTGCGAACACTAGGCGCGGAAGGCATCGACGAATTGATTACACGTACTTGTGCGTATGCGGAATACCTGGCGCTTGAACTTCAAAAAGCGGGCTATAAAGTTTTGAACGAGGTAGAGACTAATCAAGTGCTGGTATCTTTCGGGGAGGAAACCCATCGTGTCATAAAAGAAATTCAGTCCGATGGCACTTGCTGGTGTGGCGGCACCATATGGAAGGGGCAGCCAGCAATGCGCATCAGCATTTCCAGCGTCAAGACTTCCCAGCACGATATCAAGAAATCACTCGAAGCAATGTTAAAGGTTGCAAAGGGAAAAGCTGTTATTGCAGAATAGTCTGAAGACCGAAGAAGCTTTACCAAGCATCCGCTATTCTGCAGCGGAATGCTGTCTTTTTGAAAACAATCGCAGGGCGTCAGCAATAGCCATACCGTAATAACTTAAGTGTCGGCTATCGTGCTAATTGTAAGATAAGGCTGGGGCTTGCTATGCCCCAGCTCTTTATCAGGGATCGGTTATTTTAGCTTATAGCAGACTATTTCGGTTGGGTTCTGCTTATAGTAGACGTAATTATAGATCTGATCCACTTCATATTCGGGATCTTTATCGTTCTTGATATCGATAGCATTTACGATCTCGCCATTCGCTTTGCTCACCTGGACAAGTTGATTTCCCTTTTTTTCCTGCTTGGTCATTATCATCATGAAGGTAGGGGTCGACATTGACGCTTTGTACCGGGCGTTGAACTGCTTCATAGCGCTCGACGAATACGCAAATGCCTCATTACTAAGGTCACCAAAACCTTTCGACAATTCCTGCCCGATTACCTTACCCGCTGGATCGCTGGTCTGTTGTGCACCTTGAGCAAACGCGGCTGAATAGACACCTGCTGCTGACCCTATGTAAGCTGCGCGGACAGCCTGTGCCGCGAGTAACGCCCGCATGAGTGCTGGATCGCGTGGCGCAGCATAGTATTTATGGAATTTCGCGGACCCATCAGATGTTACCTTCATAATATTCTGCTCCGACATCACGATAAGGCCATCGTTCACCACGTCGATCGATGATGGCAATTCCTTGCCATCAAATTCGAACTCAGTTTTTGTGAGTTGCCTCGAAGTACCAGCTTGTTTATCAACTTCGAATAGGGCCTTCTTTTTCGGTGAATAGACAAATAATTTTCCCGAACCATCTTCTCCCGTTGGAAACGGACGTGCTTTATCACTATTAAACGGATTGCCAGCTTCTATGGAGTTTGGCCATAGCAATGTGCCTGTGTTCGTGTCAAGAATATTGATTTCTTTCGTGGTAGTGAATAGCAGACCTTTCGGTACAAGTTCGCTTTTGACCAGATCTCCCTTTAGTTTTACAGGTTTAGGAAACTTCAGCGTGCCGGTATTAGGATCCAGGATGTTCAGAAAGTACTCTTCAGCTTTACTGTTCCATGCGTTGTCGAATGCCGTAGTAATAAGAATTCCCTTGCCGGTTGTAATATAACTCACCACGCTGCCTTCCGCCTTGATACCTTTGCCTTTCTTTCCCCACAAGGTTTCGCCGGTCTCGTAATTGATAAGATTAATGGTTGGCTTCTGCGTAGACCGAGGACAAATTATCAAGCCCTTTTCATGAGCTATCACCTGGTTCAATAAATCACTCTCTCGCGCCGGTTGTTTCCAAACCGGATTTCCGGTATTAACATCAAAGGCGTAATACACGTTGTAATAAAATTTCTGTGGGCCACTTTCATTTCCATTCGAGGTGGTAAACCCAGATCCTGTGCTGGATTCGATGTCGGTGCCCACATAGACAATACCTTTTCGAAACGGTGAAAAATGCACTTGCGCATTTTTCGAAGGTTCGATCTTATTTTTCCAGGTAACCTGCCCGTTAGCCGAGTTTATCCTGATCACATAATTGGGGTGTGTGAGGAGCAAACTATTTTGATCCAGCTCGTACGGCTCGCTTGTGAGCGCTTGTAAACTACCTAAGTCATCTCCCAACTTTTGCAATTTTCCTAAAAGACCTTTGCCGGCAGCTTCTGTTTTGAACAGCTCATCGTTGGCCCAGACCTGCTGTCCGGATGCAATGTCATACATGAAAAGAGAAGCGACCAAATTCTTAGGTCTCATACCTATGACAAGTAACTTTCCAGACGAGGGTAGCACGTGACGGCTTAAAACACCTATGCTTTCCTTTTGAGAATCAAACAAGACTTTACCGTTTAGAACCTCCATGATTGCTTGCATCGGAATTGTAGAACTACTTTGCGTCTTATACGCAATGGTAACAAATTCTGTATTGGGTATTTCCTCGAAGGTTGCTGGACTCAGCGCAGGAAAACTTTTATTTTCCCATAGAATTTTCCCATCGTTGGGATTTACGCCATACAGGCCATCATTCGTGCTCACAATGATGTAGCCAAGCGAATGGACGCGCTGCCAGTTTATAGCACTCTTGAATTTTGCAGACCATGCTGCAGGAAGTTTCTGTTGTGCTTCGCTGGAAAATAGGATCAACAATAATACAATGAAAACGGAAACTTGACGGAGACTCTTCAATTTCATAAAAATGGAATTTATTGTAGTTGGGTACTTTCGAATGTAAAAGTGTCTGGCCACCTGCGGGTATTTATTGAATTAATTTAGAGATTGTATTAAGTATAGCGAGCGCTTTTTCGCCAAGTCGCGCTGCCATTTAGTGAAAACCTTACATCGCTGAAAAGCCGAATTTTACAGTTTTTAAAGGGTGTAATTTCATTATGGCCTTTTCCAGGCAATCATGAAATTCAGAGTTGATTTTCGCCAATGTTTATTACGCCAATAGAGCGATCAATCACGTGCTGGTGATTAGGGAATTTGTCCTGTGCTGCGCTATTTTTTCGATGAATCGCCTTCCAACGGTCAGACGCAAGAGCAGGGCAAACAAAATAACGGACGTCTGCGAAAGAGTATTGAATTCTTGGGTATCGGGGATAATGGGAACTAATTTGGTAAGCCCGAATCTTAAAAATGATGCGTGAGTAGCAGCAAATAGCAATGCAACTCCATTCAGGTGCTGAACAAGATACCAGTTGGGCTTTGCATTCCGACTCGCCAAAATGTGCCACATGCTGCCGGCTAATGTCAATCCTGTACAAGCAAAAAAGCCATACAAAAACGAACCACCGCGAATGCTGATAGACAGGATTAAAATCCCATACGCAGTGAGAATTGCCGCCAGTGACTTGAACAGGTTATCCTTGTAGGCAACCAAATTTCGTTTGCATACGATCGAACGATATGCAACCCAGGCAGCCGTGAAGGTCATGACAAACAAAAAGCCCAGACCCAACGCCGCACCCAAACCCTTATGTTCCAGCGTGGCAACGATCAAAGGGAGAACTGAAATCAGGATCAGCAGAATGCTCACTAGGTAAATCTTGCCAGCAAGGCGGTGTATCTTGCTGCCTTTGGTTGTGAAGGCCGCTCCCCAAAAAGAAACCAGCGCGAGAACACCTACCAAGGTATGGAGGTGAAGAATAAATTGATAGTCCATAGAAGTGATTTCCAGGTTGAAATTGCACAGGCGAAATAAATGACAACTGCAGTGAGGAAATAGTAAAAAAATTACCTGCTCTCTTTCAACAGCATCCAGTCCTTAGGCTGGTGCTTCAAAAAAATTCCGGGAGTAAATCCGGTAAACTGTTTGAAATCTTTTATGAAGTGACTTTGATCAGTGTAACCTGCATCATGGCTAAGAACTGTCCAATTCAAGTTTGAACTCTGGGCCCGCATGAGCACCGTATTGAATCTGAAGATTCGCTGGATCATCTTGGGCGATAGTCCGCACTTTTCTTTGAACAAGTCGATCGTATGCTTATGACTGTAACCCATAAGTCCAGCAAGCAATGACTGAAGCGGCGACTGGGCCTCCCTAAGCTTGGGTGCAAGCTTGTTCCAAACCATAGCTTCCTGAATATGGTGCAAACGGATCAGCGACTGAATCCAATTATCGAGAACTGAAATCTTATTATCGGGCGAGGTCGACTCCAACAAACGCTGCAGAAGGATACCTAGATTTTTATCCCATACTTCAGTAGCATCAAAATTTTGATCCGTGAATTCGTGCGATGGAATACCAAAGAGATTTTGGAAACCAAAGATATTGAATCGAACTCCTGCAAGACTAAAAATTGTTCCTGGCTTTATAGTCAGGCAACTGCTGCGCAGCCCCGAGACAATCGTCTCTCTGAAAAAAAAGGGTATTTTTTTCTCCTTTGTGAACCCTAGATTCAGATCCCCGAGGTTAAAAAATATTTCAGCGCGGTTGCTCGGAAAAATGTACTCCTCACCAAAGGCTGGAACTCCATAGCAAACAAGAAAGTAATCTACAAAAAGGTTGACCGGATACGCGGGGATACCTATCCAATAAGTCACATTATCCTTCGAGAATTCTCGAACGGTCATGGTATTCGAAATGGCTTACAAATATAACTAGGATTTTAGGACTCTTTGGATGAAAGGATTATTAAAGCAACTGTTGAACGACCAGTGCACACGATTCTGAGGACGCCAGGATTATTAATTGGATCTAATTTAAAAAACGCTGAGGTGCTGTTAGGCTGAAACACTTTTCAACGCGCAACTTCCAGCCCGAGTTTCTTATTAATGGCAATTTTTCATAATCGCAGCCTTCGCTGGCTCATACTTCATTTCATTTGCAGTCGCCAGGTCGAGACAGCCCTCGAGCTTTTTCGAGGTAATTATCTTTATCATTCCTCTCTTGTAAAAAACAGCTGCGTCGTTGGGATAAACACGAATAGACTCGCTATAATCCTTTATCGCGCCTTCATAGTCTTCTATCATCTCTTTCGCTGCCGCGCGATTGTCGTAGTATGTTGCTTCCTTTCCGTTCAATTCAATGGATTTTGAGAAGTCTTTGATAGCACCTTTGTAATTTTCTTCATGGTACTTACACAGGCCATTCATATTATGGATAGAAGCATTATCATCCCGTTTTTGGAGATATCTTTCAAATTGCTCGGATGCCCCCTTAAAATCGCCTTGCTCATAAAGAGCTCTTGCATAATTCTCAACATATTGAAGGTGCTCAGGTTCAAAGGTCAAAGCCCGCTTAAAACTGGCAGTAGCACTATCATATTTTTCCAGTCTGAACTCTGACACACCTTTGTAATTGTAGATATCCGCACCGTTGTATCTATTCTTCATAGCCCTCGCATAAGATTTAAGTGCATCCTCATACCTGTCTAGCTCAGCAAATGTAACACCTAACCGGAAGTGCGTGATGCCATCTTCCGGACTTAACTCTAAAGCACGTGTAAAATCCTGCACCGCCTGTTCGTACTTTTCGGTTTCCTGGTAAATTAAGCCTCTGTTCTTATATGCGACAACAAGCGCTGGGTCAAGCTCTAAGGCTTTGGTGTAATCTTTTACCGCTCCTGCGTGGTCGCCCAGGTAATATTTTGCGAGTCCGATATTGTTTCGAGACTGTGATGCACCAGGATTTATTTCCAGTGCTTTACTAAAATCCATTATTGCTTCATAGTAATCCTTAAGGCCAATCTTTGCCAGTCCCCGGGCATTATAGGCATATTCGTTCTGATCATTTTCGTTTATTGCCTTTGTATAGTGTGTGATTGCGTCTTCATACTTACCATCATAGTACAACTCGTCTGCAGTTGCGATTAATCCTTGCTTTGGGGCCTCGGGGTCAGATTTTTTTCTGTAAGCATGATCAGGAATTATAAAAAGCGAATCAGCAAGGGACTTATTGAAGGATAATTCGTTGAAGTGCACCTCCAATTGCTGGCTTGGATTGTATTCAAAAACATACTTTGGAAATATGTAACCACCGTTATTGCTGTAACGTGCAAAGTAACGGTAACCCTTATCATCTTCTACCTTGTAGATGAGATTGCTTTTGGAGCTGATAAGAAACTTTGATTTGGTTTTGTCCTTTCTTGATAACTCAAGAATGTATACGTCAAGAGAATCGACTTTCTCTTTACCTTTTAATTTCAAGCGGTGACCAAGTTCTTCGTAGTTCAGCAAATCATTGTTAATGAAGTCGAAGCTGCTATTCCCATCTGCCCAACCGTTATTTTTTTTTGTAACGGGAGTGATCGTATGCTTCTCGTTAATCGGATTGTAATCCCACTTGATCGAGTCATTGGAAATCTGGATAAATGTGAGGTTTTGAATCGTCATTTCTACCCTGAGGCCGGGAGCGCGGTAGTAAATGGCAGCAGGAAAATTCAACTTTTGTGTCGTAAAAATCCCTTTCAGTTCTATGGTTTGAATTGAGGCATCGTCCACAGTTTTACAAAGAGCAGACCTGTATTTCGAAACTATTTCTTTCTCAGACTGCGGAAAAGATCTGATATGACTGCAAAGGAGAATCGCAAAAAATACGAATAGCCTGATTTTTTTCGTATCAGTCATGATCGGATCAAGTTAGAGGCACATATAGGCCTGTCTCGAGTGGGTCAGGGTTATGCAGTGAATTGATTCCGGTAGGCGTCAACGTGTAACCAGCGCGAATTAAAAATATTCACAGGCCATCTACCATTTTTTGGTGTTATCCAGTTCCTAGTGCAGATTGGTTGGCGCGAACTATTAGCAGCCTGTCAATTGGCGTATAGAGAAGCCCAAAGCGTTCAGCGCATGAAAATCATGACTTTTCAATAATATCGATTAAGGCCCGGCCTTTTTTAAATTCGCGTTTTTTTGAAGCCGAAAGAGGCTTTATATTGTAGAGCATTGATCAAATAATCTGATATGAAATTCATTTTTGTCTTCATACTAGCGGTGTCAGCATTGGTTGTCCTCCACGCCGAGTCAAACGATCCTTTCCACCAACCTAAGCTCAAGATTCTAATCATAACCGGTGGACACGATTACGATCGGAAGCCTTTTTATGAGGTCTTTAATGCGATTCCCTCCATTACGTTTGATACTCTGGTGCATCCTCATGTCAACGAACTCATAGCGTCTCCAGATATTGATGCATATGACGTGCTCATCTTTTACGATATGGGAGTTTCGATATTACCGCAACATCAGCAGGCTTACATCGACCTTTTGAATAAAGGTAAGTCGATGATTTTCCTGCATCATTCCCTAGTCTCTTACCAATCATGGCCAGAATTCATCAGAATTGTCGGAGGCCAGTACCATACCGAGCCCGTTGTAGTGAATGGAGACACCTTGAATGCGAACTATGAGCACGACGTGACTATACCCATCAAAGTTGAGGACAAAAGGCATCCGGTTACAAAAGGCATTCGGGATTTTGAGATCTTCGATGAGATATATAGCGACGTTGAGATCTTACCAGGAGTCAAACCTTTACTCAGCACAACGCACCCTAAAAGTATGCGATATGTTGCCTGGATCAATCACTATGGAAATTCGGATGTAATTTATATTCAACTTGGCCATGGACAGACCGGGCTCTCCAATCCTAACTTTCGGAAATTGTTGCGACAAGCCATAGAATGGTCAGCGGTCAAGCATAAACGCGCAAACTAAAACCGCACAGTATATTTTTTTGGCTTTTCAGCATCTCCTGACGATTACCACACTTATAACTTTGACGCATGTTCAATGGCGCGTGATTGGGCGCTTAGAACTCCCATAATCTCATTGTGTAAAAATGGAAAAAGTTATGAAGAAGAATTCAATGTTTTCATCGTGCAGGCTTATGCTGCTATTGGCAAGCAGCGCGCTATCTATTTTTGGTAGCTGCGAGAAAAGTGACAATCCCGGGGTGCCGGATTCTAAAGGGGATCCCGTTGATGTCGCCTTTGATTGGGTCAAAATGCAACAAAAGCTATTGGTCGGTATTCCAGGGATACTTCCCCACGTTGCAGGGCGCACATATGCGTACGTAGGCCTTGCGTTGTATGAATCTGTGGTACCCGGTATGTCCGAATATCAATCTATTGCTCCACAATTGAATGGTGAATTGGTTTTGCCAATGGCGGACGCTGGAAATCAATACCACTGGCCGGCTAGTGCCAACGCCGCCTTGGCCCATATTCTCAGGAACCTGTTGCCCCATGCATCCCTCGCGCTACAGGAAGCCATTGATTCATTGGAAGCTCATCATAAAAAACAATTCGAATCCATGGTCGATCATGAAACGATGAACCGGTCAGAGGAGTTTGGTCGGCAAATAGCGGCCGCTATTTTTGAATGGTCCAAAAGCGATGGGGCACATGAAGCTTATAAAAGTCCCTTCTCAGATACATATGTTCCACCAACCGGTCCAGGTAAGTGGGTTTCAACGGGTGAATTTCCTTTTTCCCAACCTGCATATCCATATTGGGGTAACAATCGCACGTTCGTTCCAGATATTGCGGAAACCACTCAGCCCCCGCCACCACCTGACTATTCGGAAGCACCTGGATCTGCATTTTATGAGGCTGTGAATGAAATCTATACCATGTCCCAAAGCCTTACCCGTGAAGATTCATTGACGGCTAAATTCTGGGCCTATGTGCCACTCGATCCAGAAACGCAAGCAAAGCACGGAGATGTTTCCCATGCTGCTAACATTGCTATGCAAGCGATGGCTGAAAAGGGGTTTTCTTTGCAGGATGCTGCTGTTTTGCTTTGCAAACACGGCATTGCTGGGAACGAAGCAGGTATTTCGTGTGTACGCTCTAAGTTCCACTATAATCTGGTGCGGCCAATTACGTATATCCGTACCGTAATGGGTCACACGAATTGGAAACCTGTTATCCCTACGCCACCTTTCCCTGAATATACTTCAGGGCACGCCACTGTATCGATGTCGTATGCGACTGTACTGGAAGATACTTTTGGGAAGAATTTCGCTTTTACAGACCATAGTTTTGACGACAGTTATGGGCCACGGAATTTTGATTCTTTTGAAGCGTATGCAAAGGAGGCAGCTTTATCCCGCTTGCTGGGAGGTATTCACTACCGCTTTGCTATGGATGAAGGTCTAAAGCAGGGCAGAAAAACGGCCGAGATGGTACTGCAATTAAAATTTAAGAAGTAGCAAGGTTATAAGACCACAGGCGATTGTCAACTTCGGCGGTGCAATCATTCGATTGCACGCCGGTAGGAACTTACACAATCTTTGCTAAGTCAAGCGGCAGTTTTCTGATCCGCTTTCCAGTAAGGTCGAAGATAGCATTGAGCAACGCAGGGGCTACCGTTGGAAGTCCGGTTTCGCCGGCGCCATCTGGAGGGGCATCACTGTCAAGAATGTGCGTTACAATTTCCGGGCACTCATTGATCTTGAGCATTGGATAGGAATCTATGTTATGCTCAGCAATAGCGCCATTCTGTACCGTTAGACCATTGTATACAGCTCCTAACCCCATGACAACAGAACCTTCCGTCTGTGCCTTTACAGTATCAGGATTAATGCAAATCCCCAAATCGATGACAGTTGTAATTTTTACAGGCACGATTTTCCTGTTCCGCGATACCACTTCCACCACCATCGCAAAGTAGCCGCCCGATCTCTCGGCTACAGCAATTCCTCTACCAATACCTTTTTTGGTCGGAGTCTTCCAATTGGTTTTTTCGGCCACGCCTTCCAACACTCTGCGATATCGGGGATTGTCCAACATGTCGAGCCTGAATTGTAAGGGATCTTTCTTTGCAAAATGCGCAAGCTCATCGATGAAACACTCATGCGCAAAAGGGTTGGTGGAATGATACACTGCCCGCCAATAAGAAATGGGGACGTGTCGTTTTCGGAGTATTCCTCTTACGGCAAGGTTGGGTATCAAGTATTCCGTATTTATTCCACCCATTATTTGACGGCCGGCTTTCATATTGGGGCCAGTCTGGTTTACAATTTCCTGAGCGATCACTTTGTGTTCCAGGGCTAATACTTTTCCTTTGTCCATTACTGCCCGGCACACATTCAGGCTGCATGCCCTGAAAGGTCCCTGTGTTTGGTCATCTTCTCTTGTCCATATTACTTTCACCGGCACACCTGATTTTTTCGACAAGTCCGCGGCCTCTTCGGCAACATCAGTCATACTCCGGCGTCCAAAACCACCGCCCATAAACGTATAGTTGATTCTAACTTTATCCTCAGGAAGCTGATAGGTTTTGGCAAGAAACGTTCGAATGCCGTTGGGGTTTTGTGTTGATCCCCAAAACTCTGCATCGGTATCGGTCACGCTTACTATAGCGTTCATGGGTTCCATCGGCACGTGTGCCTGATAAGGAGTTTCATAAGCAGCTTCGATGATTTTTTCAGCATTCGTGAGAACCGACTTCACGTCTCCTTTATTAAATAACTCGTCACCCTCTGTTTTAGCGGCTTCGTAGGAATCTGCCAAGATCGTTTCGTTTGAAACTTTTTCGAGGTCCTGTGCATCCCATTCAACTTTAAGAGCCTCTCGACCCTGAAGTGCTGCCCAATAATTGTCGGCCAGCACGGCTACGCCTTCCCGCTTTTGTCCATATACTTCGCGTGTCGTTTGCAACACGTGTCTGACACCCGGCATTTTTAAAACCTCATCTTTGTTGAAGCCCTTGACTTTTCCGTGAAATACAGGCGACCGTTCAACGGAAGCGTATAGCATTCCCGGTACGGAAATGTCAATTCCGAATTTTGCTTCGCCATTGGTTTTTAATGGTATGTCTTTTCTGGCTACCGGTTTACCAATGATTGAAAATTCCTCGCGTTTCTTCAGCGGCGGGTTTTCGGGTGGCGACAATTTTCCAGCTTCTACTACTAACGCTGCGTATGTGAGTACATCGCCGGATTTACTGACAATGGTTCCCTTGGTTGCCCTGCATTCCTCGATACTGATCTTCCACGTGTTGGCGGCAGCCTGCCGCAGCATCTCACGCGCTGAAGCGCCCATCTTTCTAAGTTTTTCAAATTCAGATTGCATGCTTCGGCTACCTACTACCATCTGGCTACCATACAATTCGGCGTTCGCTGGCGACGGACGGATTTCGACTTTGTCGATATCGACTTCGAACTCTTCGGCCAGAATCATAGGAATGGATTGATAAGTTCCCTGGCCCATCTCAGGGCGGTGATTAAAAAGCACGATGCTGCCATCCGTGCCGATGGAGATGAATTGATTGAGATCTACTCTGGAAGGATCCGATGTAAGACGGGATACTAACTTACCCTTTCCAGACGCGTCAGGCAGGTGGCCAATGGCAAGAAAGATTCCAGTTGCGGATGTCAGTTGAATAAATTTCCTCCTCGTGATCGTTTCCATAGCAAGATTTTTGAAGCTTGTTAGATGTTTTCAATTCCCGGCTAAATGCCACTCAACGGAGATTTCTGTTCGAAGCTAATCAATTAGTATGAGGAGTACAATCAAGGAAAATGTCTGGATTAGGATTTCTAGGATTTAAGGATGAAAGGATTATTGCCATATATTTGAAATATGCAATCTTATAACCTCCTTACCTTCAAGTCTAATTCAGGACACTTGAAATTTACTTCAGACAAGTTAATCCCTACCGTTATGCAACATGAAGAAATCACCCGTAAAATAATCGGATGTGCTATGAAAGTTCATAATACACTAGGCAACGGGTTTCAGGAAGTAATTTATCAAGGGCATTAGCCATTGAAATGAAAAAACAAATGCTGCGCTTTGATAGGGAAATGGAAATGGAGATCTTTTATGACGGCTTAAGCATTGGCACGCGACGGGTTCACTTTTTTGTCGAAGGGAAGATCATGGTAGAATTGAAGGCAGTGATCAAATTGGAAGATGTTCGCTTGGCTCAAACTATGAATTAACGTCAAGCATATCATTT
>JAICGJ010000027.1 GCA_025923195.1 Chryseolinea sp. | reverse complement strand
GGATAATTTACGTTGAGTTTTTCCAGTGTACCGAACAAAACAGTTATACACCAGAACAGGAGCATGCTGGCAGAGGCAATGGGTATTCAAGCTTCTGATTTGTATTTCCCGTCCCAGGTTCATAAGACGAGAATTTTGCATGTTACGAGAGCTACGTCCAAAGATGAACTGATCGACACGGATGCCTTAGTCACCAGCGACCGAGGAATTTGTATAGCAGTTATGTCAGCAGACTGCGTTCCAGTTCTCGTGTTCGACAAAAAAAACAACGCTGTCGCCGCCGTTCATTCGGGATGGCGAGGAACCGTGGCCAGAATTTTGGAAAAAACACTCGTTGAAATGCGACGTCTGTTCGGAACCAGGGGCGAATATGTCCACGCCGGTATCGGACCGTCGGTATCGCCCGAGAGTTATGAAGTTGGTGACGACGTGATTCAGGAGGTGAAACTGAGCTTTGGTCATGAGAATGAACTGCTGAAACCCACAGGCAACAACAAAGCGAAGCTTGATCTTTGGAAAGCTAATGAACTTCAACTCCTGGAATTCGGTGTAGACCCTGCCCGCATTGAAATTTCGGAACTTTGTACAGTCAAGCATAACCATCACTTTTTCTCGGCCCGAAAGGGCGATCGGGGCCGCTTTGCAGCAGGCATCATGATCAGGAAGTAGGATTGTATGATCATCCGACGCTCTTACTTCTTTCGGCCAAATATCCTCAGCAGATAAAGGAATAAGTTGATAAAGTCGAGGTACAACGTTAGAGCTCCCATGATTGCTTCCTTGTTATCTTCGTCAGTCCCCTCATTTCCGATGACGTTTGAATTTTTTATTTTCTGTGTGTCATATGCGGTAAGTCCAACAAAAATGAGGACGCCTATGTAAGTTGTAACCCAATAGATCATTGTGCTCTTCATGAATATGTTCGCAATGGAGGCAATGATTAGCCCCATCAGACCCATGAACAAAAGATTCCCCCACTTTGACAGATCCGATTTTGTGGTATACCCATATATGCTCATGACTCCAAAGGTTCCGGCCGTAATAAAGAAAGTAGATGCAATCGATTCTGTCGTAAAGACCAGGAATACAACGGAAAGCGTCAAACCGTTTAATGCCGAATATGCGACAAATATAACGGTTGCCATAAGCGCGCTCATGCGGTTTATCAGTCCCGCCAGCGTACCAACCGCAATTAATTCCAGTATTATCAGCACGTAAAACGTAATGCGGTTTCCAAAAATCAAATTTACAAGCGACTCAGACGCGGCGGCGTACATCGCTACCAAGCCCGTAACAACTAATGCGAGCGACATCCAGCCATACACTTTAACCATATACCGCTGGGCTTCGGCCTCGTTTGAGAGTGTAAGTTGATTAGGATTCATAAATACATTTTTTACTTGATCAGAACTCTTTTCGATGCCATGACTAATCCGTTAGAGAACAAATACGAGAATGACCCCAAGTATTAATGCCGGCAGAAAACATAATGAGTAATTGAGCTGTGAGTAATTTTTGCGAAATACAGTAAACAATGAACTGGCGAGCAACAAAAAATGCCAGGGAATAAATCGGGTATATATTGTTTCCTGTACATCCCATCGGATCAGCGCTCCATCTGTTGTCAGGCTTACATTCTTCACAGTTCTTAAGATTGGTGTAGTGGCAATATAGAGGGTGTCCTTATGACTATAGTAGTTATAATTTGTGTGCACCTCATCAGGTACTATAAATTCAAAACTCTTCGTACGCATTCTGCTGACCATCAATTCATCATTTGCGTATCCTGAATGTTTATAATAGGCCTTTGGAAGTTTTTGCCATCCTTCTTCGGCGACCTCTCGAAAAAGACGCGTAGGAAGATAGAAGTCAATCATCAATAACATTGCAAAAGCAAGGATGGGGATGCTCATCATGCGCGCGATGGGAAATATCCGCTTCTCTCGTCTGACTTTGGCTTCCTCTTTCCTCAGGGATGCCTGGTACCTCTGACGAAAATATGCCCTCTTATATAGTTCGCGGAGGTCATCTTCGTAATCGATTGGCATGTTGGTACGAAGGCCTCGATCGTATAGTTTGCGTTTCTCGCGATCCGACAAAATATCATAGGCCTCATTAATCAGTACGATGGCATTGTTTGCTTCAGCCGACTGGTTCCTATCGGGGTGATATCGCAGAGCAAGCTTTCGATAGGCTTCTTTTATCTCATACTCCGATGCACCAGAGCTAACGCCTAAGATTTCGTATGGAGTCATGTGATCTTTCTACTGTTGCCTGAATTCTTTGCTAACAGCACGACAGTTGTGCTCATCCGGCAGATCTCTCCGTACACTTTCACCAAGTGGCGGAAAGTACCCACAAATGCGGCTCCTGTCGGATCCGTACGGGGCCAGCTCGGCAACGAAAGCCATAATTGCTCCGATACCGGACCCTTCATGACGGGCAACCTGCTATGCTGGTTATACTCTTGATAGGGAATTGAGGCTAATGGTAACAAGCAACAGGCCGCCAAAAAATGCGTGCCACCCGTCGATTATTGGGTGAAAACGAGCAACATGATCGGTAACTGAATCAGGACCAATAGCTTACAAACGAGTGGATCGCCCTTAAATCATTTGCGCAACATCGCTAAGATGGAATTAACTAACACAAATGGTAATGTGTGGCTGCATGCAGGCATCATTTTGTTATGGGACCGCTACTCACCTGAACACCATTTTTCCAGACTGAATGGATAGATTGAGTGCTTTTGATGCCTTCAGAGGGATTTGAATTTAATACGACAAAATCCGCTCGCATACCCGGCAACAACATGCCCTGATCACTTAACTTCAGCGCCAGGCATGCGTTGCGTGTAGCCACTGTGATAGCCTGCAAAGGCGTTAGACCGGCTTCAACCATGAGTTGTAACTCAAGATGTTCGGAAAAACCTTGTGCACGTACAGGCTGCGCACCAGAATCTGTTCCAAGCGCCACCATCACACCAGCATCGTGCAATTTCTTAAGGTTTTTCAGCGCCATGTTGAAGGCATCCTTATTTTCTTGAAGTCGAGGATTATTCAATATTCTCTTCTTATACTCGTTGCTGGAAATCATTTCAAGTACGCCTGGCTCCAGAGAAGCCTGGAAGAAAGGATCGTTCATCCAGGGTCGTTCTGTTCCGTAAAAAAATTCGTAGGCATCGCGCGTTAATGTCGGGATATAGATAATTCCCTTCTCCTTCATCCTCTCGATAAGAGCCTTGTCGACTTCTTTGTCACGAATGCTGTGAGCGAAAATGTCTACTCCTGCATCCAGGAGCAAATGTGCATCCTCGAGGTAAAACAGATGGGCAGCTACGCGAATCCCATGTTTATGTGCCTCACTGACTATGGCGCGATAGACATCAGGTTTTATTTTCTCCGCAGTTCCTCCCATATCATCCACCCAGATTTTGATCATATCTGGTTTGAGTACAGCCAATGTTTTGACATTCTCGGTTGCTTCACCGGCAGTGGCAGGCCGATAAAGTTTCTCCATCCCCGTCTCCTGGGGTCTTGATCCAAGCGGCGGGCGAAAACCATAGCCCGCTGTAAATACTGTGGCTCCTGGAAGCTTTCCTGATCGTGAGGCATCTCTCATGGAAAAAATCAACTCTTTGTCAGTACCCATAGAAACAACGGTACCGACACCATAAGACTGATAGCGTTCCAGTTCCCGCGCGATGTGCTCGCGATTATAATTTTCCGGTACCACGGTTGTCCCTTTTGACATACCAAGGTGACCATGAACATTGGTTATAAGGGGCATGATGGTCTTGCCAGTAAGGTCGATGACATGACCTGTGGATATTATCTCCTTTTTTGAAATTGTTTTTATCCTGCCTTGATCCAGCACTATGTTCATTTTCTCCGAAGGTCGTTTCCCAGTACCGTCGATCACGCGCACATTCTTTAGTAGGACTTCCTGGCTGTACCCTGCCAAAACAACCAGTAGCATCAAGGTGATAAGGAAATTGAATTTCATGTTTCTCGATTTAATGTGTGTTTGCGGTGTAATAAATGTATTGGCTCGGAATCTTGGTAATTCAATGTCCAAAAGTTCATGAGGCCACATTTCTGATAGAAAGATACTAACTGTAGGTGTAAATGCGCCATTGCGAGGGGTTGATTGCGACAAGCGTGCCTCGTAATTTTGGTTCATGAAACATATATCAATCTTAATTCCTAAAGGGGAGGCAGTCATGGGGAGCATAGAAGGGCCTCACAAAGTGTTTAGTCAGGTCAACGATTTTTTGGTGGGTATGGGTAAGCCACCCATGTTTGATGTCAAGCTTGTGGGACTTTCGAAGGAAATACAGACCTATGAGAATCTTTTTACCGTCTCACCCCAGCTGACTATTCAGGACGTAGGCTACACGGATCTGATCCTCATACCGGCAATCAAAGGTGACTATAAAACATCAGTAGAGATGAATTATGCATTTGTTCCATGGATCGCAAAAAAGTATAAAGCTGGCGCGGAGGTGGCCAGCCTTTGCCTTGGCGCATTCTTGCTCGCTGCCACAGGATTACTGAAGGGACGTAAGTGTGCAACGCACTGGATAGCTGCAAATGATTTTAAAAGAATGTTTCCGGATGTGAACCTTGTAGCCGAAAAAATCATTACCGACGAGAATGGGATCTATTGCAGTGGTGGGGCATATTCTTTCCTGAACCTGATATTATATCTGGTCGAGAAATTTGCGGGTCGGAGCATGGCTGTGTTATGCGCCAAAGTATTCGAAATAGAAATTGAAAGAGGAAGCCAATCACCATTTATTATCTTCAATGGCCAAAAGGAACATGAGGATGAATCCATCAAGAAAGCACAGGTCTTTATTGAAAACAATTTTCAGAAAAAGATCACGGTAGACGAACTTGCTTCGATGCTTGCATTAAGCCGCAGAAATCTCGAACGAAGGTTTAAAAAAGCAACTGCCAATACAACGGTAGAATATATTCAACGTGTAAAAGTCGAAGCCGCGAAAATGAGCCTGGAGTCATCGCGTGAGAATGTGAATGAGGTAATGTATAAAGTGGGCTACACAGACAGCAAGGCATTCCGTACGACGTTCAAAAAGATTACCGGATTATCCCCATTGCAGTACAGGAGCAAATATAACAAGGATATCGCCGTGGGGGCCCTGAGTAGTTGAATTAACGTTGGCATATATTCTTATTTTGGGACCAAAAAAAAACCTGAGAGACTTCCACTCAGGTTTTTTTTCAAGAATCAAGAAAGGCTCTTACTTTACGTGATTGTTTACAACCTTTGCCAGCTCGAACATCGAAATCTGATCCTTACCAGCGAAAACTGCTCTTAGTTTGTCGTCTGCATTGATCATTCGTCTGTTCTGCTTGTCTTGAAGTCCGTTCTTCTTGATGTAGTCCCAGATCTTCTTGATGATCTCAGTTCTTGGAAGCGGCTTGCTTCCAACCACCTCTCCTAATGTTGCACTTGGCGTGAGGGCTGCCATGAATGCGGCATTAGGTTTTCTTGCTGACTTTTTCTTTGGCGCTGCTTTCTTGGCTGCCTTCTTAGGCGCCTTCTTTGCGGCCTTCTTCGGAGCTGCTTTCTTCTTAGCAGCTTTTTTTGGAGCTGCTTTCTTTGCAGCTTTCTTCGCTTTTTTTGCCATAGCGTTTAAATGATGTTTAGTAGTTTACTTTACTTGATCCCAAATTATCCCCTGATGAATCTGCATTTTGTTGAGCATCGAGTCGTCAGATTAATAATTACCAGGATATACTTTTCGCTAAAATAGCGGTGTAGTTTAAATATTCCTAATAGATGTTTTTTCATAGACAAAAATGTCTTAACTCCTCCGCCAAAAATATCGCGGTTAGGTGCCATCTAATCCCCATCAAATTTCTCCTTAGGGATCTTGTGAAGTTAGTGCTGTTGGAAGGCAATAGACCTCCGGCTCTATGGGAAAATATATCTGGACGTTAGCACTGTTAGGCATGGCGCGGCGTTAGAAACATCGTCCATTCAGGGGCAATTTCCCTTGATAATATCCTGTGAAAGAGTATGAACCACAAACTCATTGAACCTTCTCTTCACCCAAGGGATTCCCCTAGGAGGTGAAGCTTCTCCTTCAGCGAACCAACGATATTTAGTGCCTCATTAAGAACCAAGTTCTAATTAGCCCTACATAAAAAGCTTTCCGCCGTCTCAGCCGAGATTGATAAATTCCCCCTGTTGTCTCTCTGAAAAGCGAAAAAAAAAATTACGCCTTACGAAAAAAAATTTCTCTACAACACATCCTAATGGAAAGTCAAGTAACGGCCGGCCCTCGCCTTTCATGCTCAGAAGCTCTTGCCAGTATATCGAGCAATCCTGCCGGACACTTTGCTAACTTGACACCACTTCTTATGAAAAGTCACGAACGTTACAGGTGGGCCGCTGGGATTCTTGACATCAGGTCGGATGATAAAATCCTCGAGTTTGGATGCGGCGTTGGCTTTGCTGTTGAAGCCGTTGTACCGCTCCTTAAGAAGGGTGTTATAACTGCTATCGACAGATCGCCACTCGCGATTGCCAAGGCTGTCCAACGAAACGTAGCCGCGATCAAGTTAGGAAAAGTCAAACTTCTGAAAGCAGATCTCCTAGGGTTTACAAATGAGGGTATCAAGTACAATAAGGTATTTTGCTTTAACGTAAACTTCTTCTGGACAAATAAATCCCTTGAAAAAGAATCTAAACAGATCCGGTCGCTTCTTAAGAAGGGAGGGTTGGTCTATATTTTTTATGGCCCTTTGATTGGAAAAGGTTACGAAAGCAGATTGCAGCTGGTGAGTCAAAACCTGGAGAAACAAAGTTTCAAAGTCATACAAAGTTCCTACAACGAGCGGATAAGGTGCTGCTATATTGTGGCTGAACCATAGATTTCGCCATTTTGTATAGCATCTCGGTTACGTCGTGGACTCCGACGAGGTGAATGTCATGTGATTCATTACTGCGCGAAGCTGACCATAATCAAATTTACCACCGAGTTTTAAAAATAGGTCCTTTGGCGTAAATCCATCAGGCATTTCACCTATGGCGTTCGCGATCATCGTTACTTTTTGACTATCCATGTATTCATGAATACTGAGACGACCGACTCCAATTAGTTTTGCGAGGTGACTCTCAATCGTACCGGCGACCAAGCCCCTGGCAGCTGCGATTTCCGCAACCGTCATACCCGACTTCAGGAGTCCCAAGGTGATCTCGTGAGTGTCTCCTTCCTCTTTCCTTTTTCTTCTCTTTTTCTTATCAGGTAGCTTGGGCATATCCTTGCGAATTTGCTCCAATATTTTTCCTCGAGCAGATGCGCGTTCTAAAGTAAAAACGGAAAAATCAAATTGCGTAACCCCACCGAGAATTGACTCCGTGAGATAGAGTGCCTTATCAACTGCTTCCAACTTCTTGCAGAAAAACTGGTCGAGGTCTAGGAGACTATTAAGGTATGACTTGACCCTTTTTTTCAATCGCATTTCCTCAATGTGCGACAGCAATAGCGTTACTTGTTGATACAGAAAATCCTTATAATATGCACTTCCCTTCCTAATCCTATCGGATAATTGATCAGTATGATTACCATCCAGCAGCGAAAGCAACTGACGTCCGAATTTGATTGTGTTGTCTTTTTCGCGGAGCAAAGCATTAATCAGCTGCTCCAGCACGGGTTTCAACGCCGCCTCTTCCGCAGAGGTTTCCTTTTGGTTTCGTTGAATGTAGATACACTCCTTGACGAGCGCTTCAAAGTCAAATGTCTTTTTAATCAGCTGCCGGATGTATTCGTGCTGTTTTATCTTTATTTTATCTGGCAACATTTCCGGACGATTGTTCACTGTACTGAATGTTACTATTTGCTTGTCGGTACTGATGACATTAGGATCAATTCTTGTGCGCATGATCAGACCTTCGAGAGAACGCAGTCTGGAGAGGGCTACATACACCTGGCCGTCAGCGAAGGCTTGGCCAACGTCGATGATTGCTGTATCAAAAGTCAGCCCCTGGCTCTTATGAATTGTGATTGCCCATGCCAGCTTAACGGGGTATTGTTCAAATGTTCCGATCACTTCATCATCAATTTCCAGTGTTGCCGAATCGATGGTATACCTCTTATTCTCCCAAAGAGACTTTTTCAATGTGTAGAGCGTATTTGATCCAGCCATCTCCACCTTGATATCGTCGCCCGCAATGCTCTTGACGGTGGCCAGTTTTCCGTTGAAGTACATCTTATCCTCACTGTCGTTCCGGGTAAACATAATTTGGGCGCCCTCCCTAAGTTCCAGTTTTTGCTGGGCCGGAAACATACTTTCCGGAAATTCGCCTTCAACGGATGCATACACATAATGTGGTGGAGTTGACAACTGGTTCAGTGCACGTATATTTAATTCTTCCGCCTTGTAATTGTGTGTAGTCAAGGTTATCACGTCCTTCAGATTCTGTATTTCCTCGGCCGACTTATAATGCCTGTTTAATTCAGCTATGTCGTCGGGCGTAGGACGATTGTTTCGCAGGTTATTTAGCAGTTGGATGAATTTATCATCATGCTGCCGGAATATTTTATCGAGTTCGATGTACGCAAACCCGTCTTGTTTTAATGCTTTAGATTCGAAGAACCAAGCGCTGTGGTAGTACCTTTTCAGCATCAATTCTTCGTCGCGTTTTACAACGGGTGGCAATTGATACAAGTCCCCGATTAGCAGCAGCTGGACACCTCCGAAACTCTGTGTGAAATTTCCCCTCGCTGCCTTCATTCGATAATCGATGGCGTCCAGCAAGTCCGCGCGCAGCATGCTTACCTCATCGATCACCAGCAGGTCAATGGATCGCAAGACTTGCTTTCGCAAACTGTTAATCGGGTGTTTTTGTGCCAGGGTATGTGATGTATAGAATGATCCACTTTGATCTGCCGCAGGGGATAGGTCGCGATCGGGAATGAACATCCCAAATGGCAACAGGAACTGTGAGTGAATGGTGACACCTCCAGCATTTAGTGCCGCTATACCGGTAGGAGCCACGATAGCCAGTTGCTTGTGTGTTCGTCCGGAAAGGTTCTTTAAAAAAGTGGTCTTACCCGTGCCAGCTTTTCCGGTAAGGAAGATATGACATGACGTACTGTTAATAAATTGGATAGCCGCCGTTGTGCTATCGCTTTCTTGCATGATTTCTTCACCTGTATACATCGTACTAAATATACGGACCCATCCGCAATTACCGGTCGCGTATGCTATCTGGATTTCCTGATAAAATCGGGCTAGACTATTTATCCAAATTGTAGCAAAGACTTACAATCCTTTTGTGCAACCAAAGTGTGCCAGGCGCGTCTTTTTAGGTATAAAGTGAATCCGATTTCAAGCTTCATAAAATGAAAACTATCGTTCTGGTTCTACAGCTTTTGGGAGCGCTCGCTCTATGCGGCCAATCTCAAACCATTACAGGCCACCCCTGGTTCAAAACAAAACAAATTAACAAAAACGCCTGGCGAATTTCTGATGGCGATGTGGACAACATCTACCTTATTGCCGGACGGGATAGCGCACTTCTCATAGATTGCGGGATAGGTGCTGCCAACCTCAAGGAATACATAAAATCCATTAGCAACCTTCCGTTGATCGTTGTCAATACCCATTCCCATCCTGATCATTCGGGAAGTAATAACCAGTTTTCAAAAGTGCACGCTCATCCGAATGATTTTAATATGCTTCGTTTCTTTGGCACGTCGGCGATGCGTACCAATACTATTAAGGCTATGGTCAGGAATCCATTACCTGACTCGGTAGAATTTCATGCCACGGATACCCTATACTACCCCGTTCTTGTTCCCGTTGAAGACGGTCAAATCTTTAACCTCGGTGACCGTAAAATCGAAGTTATTCATGTACCCGGTCACACGCCCGGAAGTATTTGCCTATTGGATCACGAGGACAAAGTTCTATATACGGGGGATAATGATAATACCCTTGTGTGGCTGCACCCGAAAGATGCCCTGCCTCTTGAAACATATTTGGGTAGCCTGAAGAAACTACAAAATCGTGAAAAGGAATTCACCACACTTTTCCCAGCGCATGGCGAGCCGATTGACAAAAGTTTCATAGGTGAACAGATCACCTGTGCCGAACGGATTATTGCGGGCACTTGTCAAGGTAAACCGTATGATAGCTTTGTGGGTAAAGGTCTCGTATGCGGTTACAAGCGTGCGCAAATCGTATACGATCCGACAAAGTTGAGAGCCACGAAGCAATAGTTAAGGCTGATGCATCATTAGATCATTGATTACCTTCTGAACGTCGGAGCTAGGCTTATCCTCAACCAGGCGACAATGCGCCTTTCCATTCGGGTCCCAGCCATTACTTCCATCCGGATTTACGGTCATGACCCCGCATTCCAGCTTGTAAAATGGTTTCGCTCCACGGACAGCTACCAAAACTGCCGACTGATCCCAGCTACTTCTTCCATTCTTATCCTCGGGATCAAGCGGTATAGAAATCCGGAACACATCCTTCACCGGGCTATTCTTGATTTTGTTGTTTTGAATAAGGGGAAGTCCTGTCTTTATTTTTTCACCTATCTCAAAACCACTCAGAATAATCGGCTTCTTGAAGTTCTTAAAAACATACATGGATGCCCTTGCGTCTTCGGCCACATTGAACTCCTTACCTGAAGGAAACTTGCCGGCCATGCTTACAAGCTTGCTGACTTTTCGATTCACAAGATCAACGCCGGGGAGAGGTGAGTGGTTATCCGGCTTTGACTGCAGCAGATCTGCGATGTTGGTTAAGAAGCCGACAGTAATGAGGGTAACACTGTTGTCGGGTTGCAGAGCCAGCACCTTCCTATACAAATCCACGGCATCCATAGCCCCATCGTTACTCTTGATCGAATGGGGATACCTGGCAATCAATGTATCGCTCCAATGCTGAATGTCACGCAAGGTAAGTGCATTACCCCGCGGTACGCCGATGGGTACATTCGGCCTTTTGAAATAAGTATTCAACACGCTTAGCACTGGGCCTACGCCCTCATATTTCGTACTGGCAATCGTTGCGAGAATAATGGCCTCGCCTTTGTCTGCGAATGCATGAAGTAACGTTATGGCACCAACATCGTCGTAGTCAGGACCCATGTCGGTGTCGAAGATGACTGCCACTGATTTTTCCGATTGCGCGTGTACAGCCATTGTTGCTGAAGCCAGGACTATGAATAAAAATCTTGAAACTAGGGATAAGCTTTTCATACCTCTGCTAGATGTTTTGTTTGTTCAATTCGCTGACAGCAAAATCTGTCGCCCTGGCGGTCATGGCCATATACGTGAGGGATGGATTCTGACAGGCACTTGAGGTCATGCAGGCTCCATCGGTGATAAAAACATTCTTGGCACCCCAGACCTGGTTGTGGCTGTTCAGTATCGAGGTTTTGGGATTGTTGCCCATCCGGGCGCCTCCCATTTCATGGATATCTAGTCCTGGGGCCTGTTTTGTATCGTTGGTGTAAACATTTTTAAAGCCTGCTTTTTCCAGCATCTCCGCCCCGCTTTCAAGAATATCGTTAAGCATTGAAAGTTCATTTTCCTTGAAGGTACAGTCAATGGCTAGTTGAGGGATTCCCCACGCGTCCGTTTTACTTTTGTCGAGATACACCCTGTTCTCCTTGTAAGGTAGGCACTCACCCATTCCAGTCATCCACAACCCCCAGGCACCTGGTTTAGCCATCGCTTCCTTAATGGGTGCTCCAATTAAATTATGGGTATCTCCCGCACTCCTACCGCCGCCGGCAGCAAAAGCATACCCACGGACGAACGTTTTCTGCACATCCTTGCCCACGTTCCTATAGCGCGCTAGGTATACTCCGGCAGGTCGCCTTCCGTAATAATATTGATCCTGGAAGCCATCATAAGACCCCCCCACACGACCGCGATAATTGTGATTCATGAGGAAATGACCCAGCAACCCATTGTCATTCCCAAAACCATCAGGAAACCTTGATGATGTTGAGTTCAATAAGATCAAAGCGGTGTTGAGGGTACCAGCGTTTACAAAAACAATTTTCGCGTAAAACTCCAATTCCTCTTTTGTTTCAGTGTCGATGACCCGAACGCCTTTCGCTTTCTGTGTTTTATCGTCGTAAATAATAGAATGAACGACAGAAAACGGGCGCAACGTAAGGTTGCCCGTCGCCCTTGCCGCCGGGAGTGTCGCAGAATTACTGCTAAAATAGGCCCCGTAGGGACAGCCCCGGGCACAGAGATTTCTATATTGACAGGCACTCCTGCCATTTAAGGGTACAGTCAAATTCGCCGTGCGGGAAATAATGAGGCGCCTGTCAGCATAGTTTTCCTCCAGGCTCTTCTTGAAGTGGTCCTCGATACAATTCATTTCCATCGCAGGAAGGAATTCGCCGTCGGGAAGGTGTGGAATGCCGTCCCTGTTACCGCTTATGCCAGCAAACCTCTCAACATGCGAATACCATGGGGCAATGTGCTTGTAGCGTATAGGCCAATCGATAGCAATTCCCTCTTTAGCGTTTGCCTCAAAATCCAGATCGCTCCAGCGCTGCGTCCATCGTGCCCAGAGCAGTGATTTGCCACCTACCTGATAGCCTCTAATCCAATCATAGGGTTTGACTTGTGTATACGGATGCTCCTGGTCCTTTACAAAAAAATGTTGTGTGGATTCATCGAATGCATAACACCTGCTGACGATCGGATTTTCTTCCTTCATCTTAAGGGTCAATTCCCCGCGTCGCGGCAACTCCCACGGATGCATGGTCGCTGTAGGATAATCCTTCACGTGTTCCACATTGCGGCCACGTTCAAGCACCAGCGTCTTTAATCCCTTCTCACATAATTCCTTTGCCGCCCACCCACCAGAAATGCCGGAGCCGATGACAATAGCATCATACGTTTGTTGGGGAACACTTCTAATATTGAGATTTGTCGAATCCTGTTGTATACTCATATTTACCACCCAAAAACTTCCTTTACATGTGCCCTGCTTTTTTTCCAGCTCTCCCTCACTTCGTTTACGGGTGGACCTTCAAAAGCAAGCTCGATAGCGGCACGCCCGTTATAGTTGATTTCCTTGAGTGCCTTGGCGATAGCCGGAAAATCCATCACTCCTTCACCCACTGCTTCAGTCCATTTGCCATCGGCATTCTGATCGCGTATGTGCATGTAGACCATCCTATGTCCGTAATTTTTTATGAACCACACAGGGTCTACCCCTCCTCGCACTAGCCAATTAAGATCGGGTCCAAGTTTTATATCCGGGATTCGTTCAAGAATACCTTTGAGGTCATGCATATCGTCGATCACTTCGAATGTATGGTTGTGAATATTCGGCTGGACTTTGTTATTATCACAAACCTTCATGATCTTTTTGAGTAGATCTGCCTGCGCATCCAGTTCACCTTCCGTTTTTTTCCTGCCGGCATTTCCCACTGTAATGCCAAGCGTATGGCCACCGAGCTTGTGTAAGCGCTCTAATACCAACGCTACATCCTCCAGTATTTTAGTATGCTCTCCGCGTTTCCACATATCCCCGCTGTACGATGTGCCAGTGACGGGTACCTTGTATTTCTCAATGAAACCCATGGTTTGCTCCACGATGTCGGGGTGTCGCAGGTTCCGTTCCATCAGCTCGACTCCTTCTATTCCAGCATAGCTAAAATCGCTGAATACCTGCTCTAAGATCGGCGTGCAGTCCCAATCTGGCGGATAACGGCTGGCATAGACCCAAAGGTGTCCGCATACTTGAACCTTCGCGATATTTTTTGGGGAGGAGAGGTTAAGGAAGCTGCCCATCATGGCCGATCCTGCTACCGTCATGGAAGTCCTAAAGAATTGGCGCCGTGGGTATTTTTCCTTCATCTTTCAATGGAAACAGTCATCTAGGAAGTCGAACGTTTGTTCACAATTTACCTTGCTCTGCACGCAAATGCAATAAAGAATCATACATGAAGTTACATTCATGGATCTTACTGGTTCCTGGACAAGATGATCAGAGACAATCCCACCGCAAAACACGCAAGCATTATTTTCAATATGATATCCGTCCCCTTAGGGGCCTGCTTAAACTCTTTCCACACGTAAATGCCCCACAACGCGGCGACTACTGTGGCACCCTGGCCAAGACCATATGAGATCGCAGGCCCCGCCGTCCCGGATGCTATGATGTTAAAGGACATACCCAGGCACCAAATTGAGCCCCCCAGAATCCCTGTCATATGATTACGAAGAGAACCCCGGAAATAATCCGTGTACGATACAGGTTTATCAGCAAAAGGAAACCTCATCAACAAGGAATTGAATACAAAGTTGCTGACCAAAATACCAATCGAAAAAATAAATACAGCGGTATACGGATTTAACTTTCCCTCTTCAGGCCTGGTAAAATCCTCGAACATTGAAGCAGCAACATATTTGTAAAACAAACCCATCATCGCCCCGCTTACTACAGATAGCAACAGTCCCTTTGTTGACACCGACTTTGAGGATGACATCATCTTACGATAGGCCCCTGAATTCAGGATCATAGCAACGAGAATAAATGCAACGCCCCCAAACAACAAAAAGACATTGCCTACGGGCACCCGGATGTAATTGACAATAACACCTATAATAAGCGCCAGGCCAATCCCCACGGGAAAGGCAACCGACATGCCTGCAATGGCAATAGCAGCCACCAACAGAATATTTGCAGCATTGAAGATAACGCCACCCATAAATGCTGACGTCAGCGCTTCCCCATCTGCCTGAGCAAGGTCCGCCGCAAAGGGTCTACCCTCATTACCAACACTTCCCAGTGTCAAGGCCAGAAAGATTGAAAATGCTACTATTCCAAGAACATAGTCCCAATAAAACAACTCGAACCGCCAGGTTGAGGCGGATAACTTTTGTGTGTTTGCCCATGATCCCCAACAGATCATGGTTATGACACAAAACACAACAGCGAGCGTATAGTCCTGAACAATAAACATGTGTGGAAATGTATTTGGAATTTACAAGGTCGACTGTGGAAAAATTTCGTTTAGTTCTTTTCGTGAAGGCATTGACGATTGCGCTCCCATTCTAGTGACTGAAACAGATGCCGCCCGGCAGGCAAATCCGACCGCCTCTTCCAGTTCCATGCCTTGTGATAATGCCACCGCGATCGCGCCGTTGAAACAATCACCTGCGGCTGTGGTGTCAATCGGAGTGACGGTCGGCGCAGCAATAACTTTCCCCAGTGATTGCGTGTGCAAAAAGGCACCTCGTGAACCTAACGTTATTACAACGTTAGAAACACCTAGCTGGCGTAACGTTTGGGCTGCCTGCTCCGCCGAGTCAATATTCGTTACCCGAACTCCGGTCAATATTTCCGCTTCGTACTCATTGGGTGTCAATAGGTACAGGTCTCGGAAAGCAGCCTTGTTGATCAGCCGCGCCGGAGCAGGATTGACAATGACTTTCCATCCTTTGGCCACTCCTTTCTTGATGGCAAGCTCGACAGTATCTAAGGGGATTTCCAGTTGTGTCAGGATAATCGCAGGCTCATGTATGGATTCCAATGCTTCTTCAACCATCTGTTCATCAAGGTATCCGTTAGATCCAGCGGCGACCATGATGCTATTCTCACCCTGGGCATCCACCCCGATCAATGCTACACCGGAAGGATGTTCGTTATCAGTTCCGATAAACCTGGTATCAATATTTTCGCGTTGAAATTGTTTTAGTGCCTGTCGACCGAATAGATCATTGCCAACGCGCGCCACGAGGGTCACCTTGCCACCTAAGCGTGCAGCGGCTACCGCTTGATTTGCTCCCTTACCTCCTGGATTCATAAAGAAGTCTGTGCCCATTACCGTTTCACCTGGCATAGGCAGCCTTGTGGTTTTTATGACCATATCGGTATTCGAACTGCCAATAACATAGATGGGTATGGCCATGGTCTCGATAAGTTACTCGGTCAGCGGTGATATATTACTCCGCGAAGCAAATACTTAGTGCGCTTCTGTCGACAATAAGTTAGTTCTAATTAGCGTCTGTCTGTAAAGTGCGTGTTTAAAAATGTTTCACGCAAAGTGCGCGAAAGTAAGCTGCTGAAATAAAAAGCCCGCTTAAAAAGCGGGCCAAGATGCGATGCTAAAACCTTCTTCGTTTGTGTTCAGCTTTCTGGGCTTCCCATTTTCTCAACTGTTCTTCGCTCAGCACCGACTTTGTCTTTGCCTGATACTCTTCCCTGAGCAGCCTGGCTCGCGTCCTGGCATCTTCCCCTGCTAATGTGCTGTCGCTTCTCAATTCCCGGAATTTATTTGCAAATTCTTTATCAATAGCCTGGATTTTCGCAGTCTGCTCATCGGTAAGAGACAAACTCTTCTGCATTCGCTGCGCGCGATCGGCGTGGTGCCTTGCCATACGGGCCCTGTACTTTTTTGCATGCGCGGCACGATTAACTTCGAGTTTCTTATGTTGCTCTTCCGTCAGTACTTTTTTGAGGGCAGCGTGTTTTTCATTATGCAGCATTCTCATTCTTTCATGCTTTGATTCTCTTGACAACGTGGAGTCCCGCCACACCTCAATTTGTTTCTCCGCATACTCCTCATTGATCGCTTTCACTGCTTTGTACTGGACTTCATCCAATGACAGTTCAGTCTTCATCTTGTCGGCCTGTTTACTGGCGCGCTCCATAGGGTCAACCCTGCGCTGGGCAAAAATGATGGTGCTCACCATCATCAGCCCGAAAAAAATAACAATCTTCTTCATACTTGTTTTCATTTTTTTTTGAATTAGACTGCTGATGTCGGTCCAGGATTAACCCTGTAGAAATGTATTAGACAAATCACGAATTTTGATCTACAAAGCTGGATACTGTTTCGACAAACCTTAATTACGCGGCTTCAAATCAGGTTTACGTTGTGTCGTCAATCCAGTTTTGAATTTCGTGCTAAGCCTTCCAAACTTGTTGTCTGTTCGGTAGCTTATGTTGCTCAATTTTTATTTATTTCCGTGCCTGTAAAACCATACCATGTAACTCTATGAATAGATCAATTATCTTTTCAGTGGTCATTGTATTTGCATGCACTAGCTGCAGCCCCTCAAACAATGATTCATCAAGCGAAGGCACCTTGCCAGCATCCTCTTTGCACCCCTTCGGCAGGGCCGTGCTAAATGAAAATCATGTCGAACTGATCAGCTCGGCATCGCACGTCGGCTTCACGTTTACAGGAACAGAGTGCACCATATACGTCTCTCTCGAAAATGGAGATGCGCACAATTATGTTCAATACGAATTGGATGGCGTGTATCAAGAGCGCGTTAGAATCACCGGCAAGGACACGCAACCAATCACGGTGCACGCAGAAACCGACGGCGCACACACTGTTTGGATTTACAAAGCAACAGAAGCGCACACGGGTCCCATATTTATAAAAAAAATCACCGGCCAGGGATTAAGCGCAATTGCACGACCGGATGCACCTCTGATTGAATTTATCGGGAACAGTATTACCTGCGGAGCGGCTGCGGATCCATCGGAGACCGCCTGCGGTGCTGGCGCATATCACGACCAGCATAATGCTTTTGACTCCTATGGACCGAGAGTTGCAAGGGCATTACACGCCAATTTTATTCTTAGCAGCGTAAGTGGTATCGGGATTTATAGGAACTGGAACAGCGATGGACCCACCATGCCGCAGGTATATGAAAAGACTGATTTTCAATTCAACGGTAGCCGTTTCTGGGATTTTACAACGTACAAACCAGACGTTGTAAGCATCGCGTTGGGCACTAATGACTTTAGCAACGGCGACGGGAGGCGCGAACGCCTGCGTTTTGACAGCGCTTCTTTTGTTCGTAACTACATCGATTTCGTGCAATTGATAAAATCTAAATATCCTGCGGCTCAAATCGCCTTGCTCAACAGCCCTATGGCGAACGGGGAACGCTGGACTAAATTGCAGAACTGCCTAAACGCAATAAAGACAATTATTGATATGCGATATAAAGACGAGCAACCCGTTGCCGTCTTTTTTTTTAGACCGATGCAGCCCCGGGGATGCACGGGTCATCCCAATGTTGATGATCATGCAATTCTAGCGGCAGAAGTAGCACCTTTCTTTAAGGCGATGCTGCAAGAATAATTACTTCATCTGCACTCTCATCCCTCTACGATATACAGCTTATAACAGGTAACCTGTTCACTCGATATTCGTATATGTTGCTTACCGCATTCAGAAGCGGGAAAACATTGAGAAGGATGAAATTTTCGGAAAACATTGCGGAGACCTATTTTAGTTCAGAGCTGGAAATCCACACTTTGGTACAGGAGTTCCGTAATAGGACTCTACCCGCATCGCGATGGACTCACGAGGCCCATTTGATTACCGGGTTGTGGTTCAACTATTACCATACGCAAGCTGAAGCGATCTGCTATCTACGAAGTGGAATAATTGCCTATAATACTAGCACCGGAGGAGAAAATACACCTGAAAGAGGTTATCATGAAACGATTACCATTTTCTGGTGCAAAATATTACGGCATTACATTGCGAAAAACAGCCATCTTCCTCTGCTGAAATTGTCCAACAATTTCCTTAAAAGCGAATGGTCGTCGAGGGATTTGCCGCTGCAATATTATACGCGCGAAGTTCTCTTTTCCACCCACGCGCGGGCGATGTGGGTGAAGCCTGATCGCTCGGACTATATGAATGAAGTTATTTTCTAAACGAAGTCCTTCAAGAGGCAAGTGGGAGTGTAAATGTAAATATAGTGCCCTCGTGTTTACGACTGCTCACCCAGATATTCCCTCCGTTCTTGGAAATCATTTCCTTGGTGATCAGAAGACCAATTCCGGACCCTGTTTCCTGGTTGGTACCCCGCGTCGAGAAATGTTTGCCGGGATGAAAGAGATTTTTAACCTCTTCTTCGTGCATACCCAGTCCGTTGTCCTCAACGCATACTTCTATGCTGTGTTCATTGACTTTTCCAGCGATCTTCACCTGGCCACCGGAGGATGTGAATTTTACTGCATTCGCCATAAGATTTCGCAAGATTATTTCAACCTGGATCTTATCCGCTAACGCAATGAGCTGAAAGTTCAATTCATTGCGGAGTTGTATTTTCTTTTCCTCAATATCGTCTTTTAATTGCAAGGCCACTTCATTCACAACATCGGCGAGAATTACCTTCTCGGCGCCAGACTTTCTGCTTGTGAGTTCTGTTTTAGCCCATTGCAGCAAATTTTCCAACACATTGCCACAAGCTTGCAACTGATGATTCAATCTTGCATAGAGGTCTTTCGCCTCATCCTCACGAAGATGACCATTTCGCAAGAATGTCAAAATTGATTTCAGCGTCGCAATTGGTGATCGTAAGTCGTGACTGATAACCGAAAAGAGTCTGTCCTTCACCGCATTCAGTCGCGCCAACTCCAGATTGGATTTATGCAATTCCTTGTTTAGTGTTTTCCTCTGTTGACCCGTTTTGTACGCATTATAGGCCCAAATTCCAAGCAACATAATTATGATTACGAATGCAGTACCGATGAAACGTTGTTGCTTAATAAGCAAGACATTAGCCTCATTGATCTTTTTAAGCATATCGACCTCGTTCGTTTTTTGCTTAAATGCGAACTCAGACTGAAGATACTTCAAGCTGTGGCCGTTTACATTGGTTTGCTTTTCTACAGCTACGTCATGATATTTCTCATAGTACTCATACGCAAGCTTGAAATCACCCATGGCTGCATACATATCCGCGTAGTTTTTATTGATATGATCCATAGGGTTAAAAAAGTCCGTGAATTTGATTCTTCTTTCGCGCACGATCGAGCAGGCGCTATCAAGATAGAGCTTCGCTTTGTCAAAGTCGGATTTTAACAAGAAGATCCGTCCGAGCTGTGAATAGGCTTCGATCTCATTTTCAAACTCCAAGGTATTTCGTACAAGGTTGAGATTTTGAAGGTAGTAATAAAGGCTGCTGTCATAGGAAGCAAAGCTCATGTGAATACCTCCTATATTTCCCGCCAGAATTCCCATCCACACCCTGTCGTTGTTGGATTCTGCAACTTTGTAGGCTGTTCGGAACGCACTTCGCGCTTTATCAAATTCTTCCTTATGCTGGTGGATCATTCCAAACCCATTGTAACAATTGATCCTTGTCCGGTAGTCAAGCGAATCTTTTGCAAGTGAAAGCGTTTTTTCATAATACATTTTCGCCTCCTCGAAATTCTTGGCTTTGTGATGAATCATAGCGATCTCAAAACAACTCAGTGCCTGGGCGAGATCTTTATTTTTCATTGCATACAACTGTGCGCTTTCCATGAAATATTTCAGCGCCTCATCCATCCGTCCGTCTCCAAACATAGATCCAGCCCAGCCGTACACAGCAGGTAGTAATGATTCAGCAAACGGCTTTTTGCGTGCGATGGTGAGAATAGACATTACATCAGTCTCGGTAAACGGTTCCATTTTCCCAGATTTCATTTCAGTCATCATTTCAGCGAAGACCACATTGAAATTCCCGGGTGTATGGCTTTGTTCAAGCCTTTGGATGTAGTCCTGAACGGGAGTGTTTTTAGCGCATAAGGTCGCCGGCGCGAGAAGGAACACCAATATGAGCACACAAGGGGTAGACCAGTTTTTCCATACGGAGAAATGGGATATCATTTTGGATGTTTCTACCAAAACTAGAACTTCTTTCTGCCCGCCCGGCGGTATAAACTCACCCGACCTTAGTCCTGCATGATTTTGGCAAAAAAGTGAAAGTTTGATTGCCAAAAATTGCAGGATCAGATTCCGACAACCCATGATTTTAGATGCCGGGCATTAGACACCGTGATATTTTGTTGACTGAGACGACCAAAGCTACCTTGCGAAAACGACGTTTGTACTATACCAGAGGCGACTTGAGTGAAAATTAACGGATTGGTTGACCACAAATCGATATGCACAGACCTTGAGCGGCGCGGCAAACCAAAAATACCATGTATTAAAAAGCCATTTGGCTCAAACAATGCCCACTTTTTTCAATATCACCTGAAGGGCATTACATAAATCATTGAACTTTGCGAGCTTTTTCACAACATCCAGTGCACCCAGCTTTTTATAATCATCGGCATCGCGGGGAATGATGGCTGTTGAATATATGATAATAGGGATCTGGCTCCATTTATAATTCTTTTTGATTTGGATCAACACTTCTCGGCCGCTCATTCTTGGCATGTTAATGTCGAGGAAAATAATATTTGGCGCAGGTTCCGATCGAAGTATCCTGAGAGCCGTCAGCCCATCATTCGCTACTAAGCACTGCGCCTCGGGGCTAATCGTCTTAATGGCTTCATAGAAGAACTCCGTATCGTCCGGATCGTCATCGATGCAAAGAACTACCATGAGTATTGGGAAAACAGCTTATTTATCAGGAATATAAGTATTGAGATTAAATGAAGGAGACAGATTACTAAAATTTTGTACCAACAATCCTTCTCCGAACAGGCGCAGCCTCGAAAACAAGGAATTTTAACGGTGCCAGCGCTCATTCTGCGTATCCATCTCCAGCCTACAATTCCTGGGCATTTTTAGAGCTCATCCCCCACAAAAAAAGTTTGAAAAAAAATATCGTTAGAAGGAAAATTACTGACACAGGGTTGTCAGTGCGCTGTGCGAAATTGATATCCTAAATCAAATGGATATGAAAAGAAATGTCAGCCTCCTGCTCGGTACTATCATAGGGATACTCGCGGCACTTTCGTTCATGCAAACCCATTCCTCAGACAGTAGAGAAATGCTGCATAGGCTCAACCTACCCTTGTCTGTGAAGCAACAACTCACAAAACTCCCCAAGGATGATCGAGGCGTGGGATCATATATTCTTGAACTCCCCGACAAGAGTGCAAGTCATGACCGAAAAGCAAGGATACGGGATAAGTGCTTTTAAAATCATTAGCGCCACAAACTAAAATTCCGGGTGGGTCGTTCTGGCTCCATGAAAAATGTTGTAGTTCTGCTTTCCACTGCCATCCTTGTCATCGGCTGCAATGGGATTAACCCGATCAAAACCGCTTCAATGAAAGTGCCTCCCTACAAACGATATCTCAAGTCGCTGGAGGAAGCTGAGTTGGACCAGACCGTAATGGCGAGGCAGTGGATTAGCGCAGGAGAGAACGCATTGCAAGATTCAATAATTATTAGTTTACCCTTTTCAGAATCCGGGTACTTTCTCGCCAGCCAACCCGCGTCACGATCCTATCGCTTTGATGCCCGAAAGGGACAAGTTCTCACGATCGATGGCAGCGTAGTCACAAAAAGTAAGGTGTCTGTTTTTCTCGACCTCTTCATGTGGAACGAAAATCAATGGACTCCGATAGCCAATGGTGACTCCACGATCAGCCTTTCTTACGAATTCGACACGGATCGTGAATGCCTGCTCCGTCTCCAACCCGAATTGCTGGTTACCGTAAATTACTCCATCGCAATTTCTCTCACTCCAGTTCTCATCAACCCTGTCGCAGGCGCCACAAATCAGTCGATCAGAAGTTTTTATGGCGATTCACGGGACGGTGGTAAGCGCCGGCATGAAGGCATCGATATTTTCGCGAAGAAAGGAACGCCTGTCGTAGCACCTACTACTGGGTATATTACCCGAGTAGGAACGGGCAAACTCGGCGGCAGAGTAGTGTGGATGCAGGATACGAAAAGGGGGCACTCTTACTATTTTGCACACCTTGACGAGCAGTTCGTCAGAGCGGGCACAGTCATCCAAAAAGGAGATACATTAGGCACAGTTGGCAACACCGGAAACGCCAGGCATACACCGTCGCACCTGCATTTTGGGATCTATCAGCACGGTAGTCTTGATCCAGTCCATTTCGTCAAAACATTGGAAGGTAACAGAAGCTCGCAGCCATGGGATACGACCGTTCAGGAGTTTGACTATAAAGTCATTTCTAAAATTGCTAGGGTGCAAATGCGTCCTGCCGACAGTGACGAAATCCTTACAACCCTTTCAAAGGATGCTTATCTCCAGATCATTGCTCAGACGGAAAACTGGTACCGGGTCCTACTACCCAACAACAAACAGGGTTTTATTTTGAAGAATAAGATTGCGCCAATTCGCAAGGGAAAGCGACTACGCATTAGTCAGCCTGCTGATCTCTTATCTGAAGCCAGCGTCGGCGCCGTACCATTAACAAAGCTACGAAGTTCGACAGCCGTCGAGGTGCTTGCAAATTTCGAGAACTTCAAATTTGTACGAACGCGGGAAGGCCTCCTGGGATGGCTATTGATTTAAGGTCATTATTTGTTCCATATCGCACGCTGCTGTCCGGTATTGATCGAAGACTGGCCGCAGTAAGTTTAAATACTCGTGCTAAACGCCACCATACTGATGTAATACGGCGGCTGGCACCATAATTGGCTTTGGGTGCTAAATTTCGTCCATGTTCAGAAATTACCTCAGGATTGCTTACCGCACTCTTCTAAAAAATAAAGCCTTCTCCTTCATCAACCTTTTGGGTTTGGCCATAGGTATGGCGGCCTTTCTTTTTATCGTCGAATATGTTCGATTCGAACGCAGCTATGAAGGCTATAACAAGAATGCCAGGAACATTTTCAGAGTAACGCTCGACTTGTATAAAGGAAATGAATACGTCGTTACGGATTGTGAGACCTACGCGCCAGTGGGCCCAATGTTAAAGGATAAGATGCCTGAAGTCCTTGACTTTGCTCGAATGTACCACAACGACGGACTTCAGGATATCCGGATAGGAGCCGAAAATTTTTTGGAGGAAGGAATTTATTTCGCAGACCCTTCGGCCATTGAATTCTTCGGACTGGACCTTATACGCGGAAATAAATCATCAGCACTGACTGAGCCGCACAAAAGTGTGATCTCTGAGTCCATGGCCAGAAAGTTTTTCAGCAGTACTGATATCGTTGGAGAGGCTATTGAAATTCAGGGACGGTTATACCAGGTTACTGGAGTGATGGCTGATCTACCTCCCAATACGCATCTCAAGTTCGACATCCTCCTGTCGCACAGCACTCTTCCGAAAATCTACTCCTGGTACGCAGAAAATTCATGGAATGGAAATAATGAGTACACGTATTTGCTTATGAAGGAGGGTACGGACATTAACAGTTTCAACAAAAAGTTAATAGATTTTGCAGTCTCATTGAAAGAAGAAATCGGATCAGAGCGTTTTGTAGCCGAACCAATCACAGATATTCACTTGTTTTCGAACAAGTCGTTTGAACCTGAAATCAATGGTAGCGCTAGGGTGGTCAATTTCTTGCTCATCATTGCTTTGTTTATTATTTTGATAGCCTGGGTAAACTATGTAAACCTATCTACCGCCAGGGCTATTGAACGTGGGCGCGAAGTAGGAATAAGAAAAGTCATGGGTTCCTTGAAACTGCAGCTCATTTTCCAATTCCTGTCAGAATCTGTCCTCATCAATCTCACTGCTGCGATACTCGCCTTTGTTTTCTTTCATACAGGTCTGCCGTTGTTCCGTGAGCTAACAGGACAACCATTGCGCGGTAATCTTAGTGCTGATCCGGATTTCTGGTACACATTTATTGGACTTGTATTAATTGGTTCGTTGTTGTCTGGGTTGTATCCTGCCTTTGTCTTATCATCATTTAAACCTGTAGCCGTTCTGAAGGGGCAATTTCGTTCGTCAAGTCACGGGCAGCAATTGAGAAAAGGTTTGGTTGTATTACAGTTTGCGGCGACTGTCATTCTGATGGTCGGTATGAGTGTTGTGTATTTGCAAATCAAATACCTCCGTTCCTACGAACTGGGAATGGATCTTGACCAAACTATAGTAGTGCGCGCACCGCACCACATGCCCTATGATTCAATTCAGAAATCACGGTATGAAAATTTAAAAACACAGTGGGCAAGCAATGCGAACGTACTGGCTATTTCTCATACAGAAACAGTTCCAGGCCTTAGCCTTCACGAACTGAGCACGACCTCGAGCGTGACAAAAGTAGGTGCGGAAAAAGATCAAGAAAGCTACAACTATTATTTTGTAGGAGTGGATGCAAATTACATTCCGGCATTAAATCTAAAACTCGTTTCCGGCCGAAATTTTGAGCAGGGCGTTCCAAATCACGAAAGTGTGATCATCAATGAGGAAGCCATCTCTCGGCTTGGTTTTGCACATGCCGAAGAAGCTATAGGATCCAAGATAACCTTCAATACACGCCACGATGGAGGACCGTCAACAATTATTGGTGTAATCCGAAATTACTACCAGCAATCTCCAAAGGAATCCCAAATTCCAATGATATTTTATTGCGGTGACAACAATGAGTATTTCTCCATCAAGGTCAAAGGAGCGGATATCAGCCGGAGCCTGGCGTCGATAAAAAAATCCTGGGATGAAGTTTTTCCGAACACCCTCTTCCATTATTTTTTCCTGGACGAAAAATACGACCAGCAATACCAGGCTGATACCCGATTCGGAAAAGTAATTGCGACATTCTCAACCCTTGCTATTTTCATCGCATGCCTTGGGCTGTTCGGACTCTCTTCCTATACGATCATTCAGCGCACGAAAGAGATCGGAATTCGCAAAGTCCTGGGAGCATCGGTGCTCCAAATTGTTCATCTACTGTCAAAGGATTTTGCGAAGGTTGTACTGCTGGCGGCGATACTGGCCTTGCCCATCGCGTATTTCGCCGCGGAAGAGTGGCTTTCTGGCTATGCCATCCGCGTTGGTTTGAACGTATGGATATTTTTGATTCCGGTTTCGATCATTCTTTTTATTGCATTCTCGACAGTCAGCTTTCAGACCATCAAAACAGCACTTGCAAATCCCTCAGGTTCGCTAAGACAGGAATAGAACTTGTTTGTTTCGCTTACTGGTTATCTGGGAATTTTCCATGCGCAGCAGGATGCGCCTGTTCCGCTTAGAATAACTTTAAAGATGCACGACGGTCTCTTCGTGCTTCTTGGAGCCTTGGAGCCTTTGTGGCTACTTGTACTTTATCGAGAAAAAAATTCTTAATATCACGCGATTGAGGGTCATTTTTGAAAATAGGGATTTCAAGTGCAATCCAATCTGCTCGTATTTATTTAAATATTACCTTGTCGTCATGAAAAGATTTCTTGTCGTTCTTTTTGTAGCTGTGTTCAGTGCACACGCTATTATTTCCCAGACTATTCCTCTTGCAGAACATCCCCGGCCCGATTTTGAACGGGCGGTTTGGAGAAATCTCAATGGAACCTGGCAATTTGAATTCGATTCGTTGGATCAGGGTCTGAATAAAAACTGGAGCGATGGCAGCACGGCATTCACACAAAAAATAACCGTCCCCTTTCCTTGGGGATCGGAACTTTCCGGCGTTAAAGACAAATCGGATATTGCCTGGTATCGGCGTGACATCACAATCCCGGGAGAATGGCAAAGTAAAAGAACATTCCTTACCATCGGCGCGTCCGACTGGGAGACAACTGTATGGCTGGATGGTAAACTGCTTGGCAAGCACCAGGGGGGCTATATTCCATTTTCGTTTGAGCTTACCCCACATATCAGGTATGGAAATTCACAAATACTTGTGGTGCGCGTGGACGACAAGCGGCGGGATTTTACCCTTTACGGAAAACAAGGATATGGAAATGCCCGGGGCATCTGGCAAACGGTGTACCTCGAAGCGCGCGGAAAGGAGTTCATTGAGGCAGTTCACTTTGCCCCCGACATTGATAATGCCAACGCTACTGCTACCGTATACCTTGCTGAAGAAGCCTTGTCAGAGCTGGATCTTTCACTCGTCATTAAAACCCCGGGCAGCCCCGTAAACACAGCCATTACGATCCCTAAAGGAAAAGATAAAATCAAACTAACGGTGCCGTTGCCCCAGCCACGGCTTTGGACGCTGGAGGATCCGTATTTGTATGAGACCGAAGTAAAGCTGAGCGACGATGTTGTAAAGACATATTTCGGCATGCGCAAGATCTCTGTTGTCAATCTTCCAGGTACGACATTTCCCTACATAGCATTAAACAATAAACCGGTATACGTCCAACTTACGCTTGACCAATCTTACCACCCTGAAGGATTTTACACATTCCCAAGCGATGCCTTTATGCGCAGGGAAGTCGAGCTGGCAAAGTCTATCGGACTCAATGGTATCCGCCCGCATATCAAGGTTGAAATCCCCAGAAAGTTATATTGGGCCGACAAACTCGGCGTGTTGGTTATGGCTGACTTGCCCAACAGCTGGGGAGAACCGGATGCCAAGATGCAAAATGAGGCTGAGGAAACGCTGAGAGGAATGATCAAGAGAGACTTTAATCACCCGTCAATATTCTCATGGACCCTTTTTAATGAGACCTGGGGACTGCGGACAAAAGTTGAAGAAAATGGAAAAGAGGTAAATAAATACCTGCCGGAAACCCAACAATGGGTAGCCTCTATCTATTACCTAGCCAAATCGTTGGACCCTACACGTCTGGCTGAAGACAATTCTATTTGCTGCGGGGCGGGCCACACGCAAACTGACATCAATTCCTTCCACGATTACTTACCAGGATGGGAATGGGAACCGCATTTAAAGAGCCTTACAGACAGTTCGTATCAAGGAAGCACTTTTCAATTTGAACCGGGCTTCACACAGGGGAAGCAGCCCAAAATTAATTCGGAATGTGGAAACGTATGGGGATATGAAGGCAGCACGGGCGATGTCGACTGGGCCTGGGACTACCACCGTATGATAAACACTTTCCGGAAATATCCCGAGGTGGCCGGCTGGCTTTATACGGAACATCACGATGTAATTAACGAATGGAACGGGTACTGGCGATTTGACCGAACCAACAAATACACTGGACTGGATGCTATCTTTCCCGGAATGACACTGAACGATTTGCATGCGCCGGTATTTATCTCAACGGGAAACGAGATTTGTAAAACGGTTAAAGGCGGCGAAACGCTAAGCGTACCGTTGTATTTGTCGTCGATGACTGACATCAACTATGGGACACAACTTAAATTGACGTATGAAATGCTTTTTACCAACGCCATAGGTGAAACAAGTTCAAAACACAAGGGCACACAACAGGTGCCGTATCAGCCCTATATTCAGAAAACCTTGGACGGCATAACACTGGAAATGCCCAGGGAATCCGGATTGGGGCTAATCACACTTCAACTTTCTGATGATAAAGGAAATGTGCTGAACAGAAATTTTATGCATGTCGAGATCCTGTCTGACGAAAAACCGGCATATACAGAAATTATATCTATTAAACCTGAATCGTTTTCAAAAGCGTCATTCTCGAAGAAGCAGTGGAGCGTGTTGGACGGATTGAAAGTAAATGGCGCCGGCCAGGGATTTTTTGAGTACACCGTACCGCTCGACAAAAGCTTGAATTTGAATTCCGTGAAGGAAGCGTACTTCCTTATAGAATTGTCGGCGAAGGAGCTGTTTGTAAAGGATCAGGATACCAAAGAAAAGACAGATGTTAATTTCATGCTTGGTGCAAGAGCATCAGCGAGCGGCAATCCGAATTCCTATCCCATGACGGATGAAAAATTATTTTCTTCCAGCATCGTAATTTCAGTCAATGGCGAAAAAGCCTTGACCACTACCTTGCCCGACGATCCGGCAGATCATCGCGGTGTCTTGTCATGGCACCATCAACTCAAAGACAAAAAGTTGAGGGAAGCAGGATCATACGGGTACCTGACCAAAGTGCCTATCTCCAAGAAACAATTGAGGACCGCTGTGGAATCGGGAAAGCTCGTAATCCAAGTTAAGACAGTTGCTGACGGCGGAGTAGCAGTGTATGGCAAATCTTTTGGCCGCTATCCCCTCGATCCCTCCTTGGTAATGAAGCTAAGGTAACACCATACGCAGTTCAGAACGGTCTTGTATTATTTTGTATCCATGAATTAACCCTGCCTAGTGGCTCCACATGAAAGTATCAGGCTTCACGTTTGTTAGAAATGCAGTCTTATACGATTATCCGGTCGTAGAGGCTATCCAATCCATTCTGCCTGTTTGCGATGAAGTGGTAGTTGCCGTGGGCAACTCAGAAGATGGAACGCTCGAGCTTATAAAAAATATTCCATCAGCCAAAGTTAGAATTATTGAAACCATTTGGGATGAATCGTTGAGGATTGGCGGCAAGGTCTTAGCTGTTGAAACCGACAAAGCATTTCACGCGATCTCACCTGACGCTGACTGGGCATTTTATATCCAGGGTGATGAAGTGGTTCATGAAAAATATTTGGATGTTATACGCAGTGAAATGGAATCTTATAAGGACGATGACAGAGTTGACGGCCTCCTTTTCAAGTATCATCATTTCTATGGATCATATGATTACGTTGGTTTGTCGTCGCGGTGGTACCGGCGAGAGATCCGAATTATTAAGAATAATAAAGACATCTTTTCATACAAAGATGCACAGGGGTTTCGGAAGAAGCCCAATGAAAAATTAAGGGTGAAACTGATAGATGCTTACATACACCATTACGGGCATGTCCGGGAACCACAAGCTATGCAGCGGAAGCACCAATCCACAAATCGTTTCTGGCACAGCGATCGTTGGATCAAACGAAATATTAAACCTGCGACCGAATTTGATTACTCGAACTACGAACCGCTTGGGCTATACGAAGGCACTCATCCCCACATCATGGAAAAGAGAATCAGTAGCATGGATTGGAAATTCGAATATGATGTTTCTCAAAGGCAATTCGAATTTAAGGACCGCATTAAAAATTTCACACAGAAGTTGACCGGCTGGCGGCCTGGTGAATACCGTAACTATAAACTCATCAGGTAAATTCGGAACGCTATCTAAGTGTTATATTCTTTTTTGTCTACTACGGCTTTCTTCTCTCGCGGATACAAAAAACTTTCTTCTTGGCTTTTGGGTAGCTTCCGGATTTTTTATCTAGCATGTGACAGACAAGTCTTCGATCTCGCCCTGCATGTATAATTCTGCGATTCAATAGCATCACTTCTCAGTGCCTCTGAGCCTCCGTGGTTCAAAATTTCGTAATACTTTTTTTATCACCACGGAGGATCAGAGGCACAAAGTCAAATCAAATCAGGCGTCATTGCTACTCATTTCTTAAGGACGTGGCTGGGTTTGTATGCGCCGCCCGCAACGCCTGCGTACTCACGATCGCTAGCGCAAAGAACAACGCAATCAATCCCGTCAGCGGAAAAACCCACCATGCTATGGAAGTGCGTATAGTATATCTTTCAAGATATTTAGTAAGCAACCACCAGGCTACGGGTGAAGACAAAATGAAAGAAATGACGACCAGGATTGAAAAGTCCTTAGAGATCAATTGAACTAAGCTCGATACGGATGCACCAAGCACCTTTCGGATCCCAATTTCCTTTGTCCGTTGTTCAGCAGTAAACGCGGCAAGCCCAAATAACCCCAATCCCGTGATCATGATCGTCAGCGTGGCGAACAAACTGGCCAACTGACTGGTAAGATTTATCGTCGTGAACTTCTTTTGGAATTCAACATCAGCGAACCGGTATTCAAAAGGATAAGCGGGTGCATGCTTTTCAAAAATATTCTTTACCGTCGCGATCGATGCCTGCAAATCGCGGGTTTTCTTTAGTCTTACCGTCACCGCGTCAATCCATTCAGGATCCAAAATGACAAACATCGGTTTCACCGGGTCATAGGGAGAACCCATGAGGACATTGTCTGTAACACCAATCAATTTCCGCTTCCCTCCCCACAAATCCAATTCAGTTCCAATCGGCTCCTTCAGGTTCATCAGTTCCAGCGCCGCCTTATTGATGAGGATAGCTGCTGTGTCGCTCTTAAAGTCCTCGGAAAAATCGCGACCTTCCAACAGCTTAATGCCCATCGTCTTGACGTAGTCGTATTCGGTTGCGATCGTTGTAAAGATCACGCGCAGATCTTCTGGTTTGCCAGGCCATCCCAGAAAGTTATTGGAATTGATGTCCGTGATCTGGCTATTGGATTTGGTGACAGCCTCCACGACACCTGAGGCAAGTAGATCCAGTTTGATAGCCTTGTAATTTTTTGCCACTTCGTTCGTGTAATTGACGGCCATAAGATTCTCCTGGTCATATCCGATTTCCCTGCTCTTTACCAATTGTATCTGTTGATAAATAACCATTGTACCGATGACGAGCAGGATGGAAAATCCGAACTGAAGCGTTACCAAAATTTTGCGAGGTGTACTCGCGCCTCGCCCAATCGTTGGCTTTCCCTTAAGCACTTTTACTGGCTGGAACGAAGACAAATAAAAAGCCGGATAGCTTCCTGATACAATACCCGTTAGAAGAATAAGGCTTAGTGCATAGATCCAGAAATTTGCCGATGTATAGTCAATAAAAAGTTTTTTGTCGACAAGCTGATTGTAATATGGCAAGAGCAGTTGTGCCATGAGGACCGCCGCTATAAAAGCGAGAAAAGCAATAAATGTGGACTCGCCGATGAACTGAAGTATGAGTTCCCTTCGTTTTGAACCAACGCTCTTTCGAACGCCTACTTCCCGTGCTCTTCGTTCTGATCTTGCCGTTGCTAGATTCATAAAATTTATGCACGCGATCACGATGATAGAAATAGCTATGATCGTAAACAGTTGAACGTAGTCATTCATACCCCCCGTCTCGACACCGTTATCAAACGAGCCATGCAGTCGCCACCTTGAAATCGGGTACAGGAAAAATTCCGGCTTGGTTTCCTTTTCGCCATGCTCCTGCAGCATCATCTTAACACTCTTTTCAACAGCCGCCTCGTTAGCGGGGTCATTCAACTCGAGAAAAACCTGAAAGGAATAATTACCCCAATTTGTCGTGTTCCGGCGCACCCATTCGCTGATCTGTTCGCGAAATTTCCATGTCATCAGAAAGTCAAACTGAAATGAGGCATTGGCTGGAATATCTTTGAGGATACCGGTAACCTTCAAATCGTTTTCATTGTCAACCCGTATCACTTTGTTAATTGGATCTTCGTCACCGAACAATGCCTTTGCAGTGGCTTGTGTAATTACTATCGACCGCGGATCAGCCATCACCTGATCTGCATTACCGGTGAGCAGAGGAAATTCGAACATTTGAAGGAACTCCTCGCTGGCGTAGTAACCCTTCTTTATCAGCTTGTTTTCACCTACGGTTAATAAGTGTGACCCACCCCAATCTGTCACGGTTGCGCGCTTAATGTTCGCATCGGCGGTTTTCATGGCTTCATAGGTGGGCAACGGTACCGACGTCCATGAACTTATTTTCCCATCGAACTTCGCATTTACCCATACCTGGTAAAGCCGATCGTATTTCGGAAGGAACTTATTAAAGGACGTTTCATCGAACACCCACAATAAGATAAGGATGCTGCAAGTAATTCCGATAGAAAGGCCTGCTATATTGATAAAAGAATAAAATCCGTTTTTGCGCAGGTTTCTAATGGTAACCAGGAAATAGTTTCTAAACATGATAAGGTAGTTATGAGATCCTATACTCGTCTTTTTTGAAAAGGTAACAGCGGAAAAAGAAGTATTCTGTCACTTTTGAAGTTTCCAACTCGGCTCGGATCTCTCGATCCTTGTTAACATCTGAAAAGATTTTAATTTCCGGGCAATAGTTGCACGTGAACCTCAATTATTTTCAGAATTAATAAATTGGAAATACGGTGGAATGATGAGCTGTAACGTCTTTATTGAGACGTGCGATGTGCGGGGATTTTAGGAATGGCCCAATTTGCGCAGGAGACCTATGTGGCTTACAACCGCTTTAAACATGGACGTGTATTCATGATAGGCTATGTTCGATTCACGGCATGCCTCCTTTACCAATTGGCTTATTGCAGGATAATGAATATGGCTTATGCGGGGAAACAAGTGGTGTTCTATCTGAAAATTCAGCCCGCCCAACAACCAGTGGAGGAACTTGCTTGATGTTGCAAAATTAGCGGTAGAACCGATCTGATGCAGGGCCCATTCCTGCTTAGCCTTTTCTTCACCGGAATTCACGACATGAAATTCTGTACCTTCGATAACGTGCGCCAATTGAAAAACTATACTGATAGCCAGACCACACGTAAACGTGATAACAAGGAATCCGATCAGCCATGACAACCATCCCACCAAAACAATGGGGACGACCATATAAACAGTCACAAACATCAATTTCGTAAACCAAAAAATAACATGCTCTTTAAGGGATAGTCTCTTTCTTTCATTAATTACTGAAACCTTGCCACTAAAATATTTTTCAAAATCCTCGTAAAAGACCCAAGCCAAGTAAGATATTCCATACAGCACTACCCAATAAAGATGTTGAAAGCGATGATATGAATGCCTTGGCTGACCTTCGTGCAAACGCATAAAAGGTTTTACATCGATATCTGAGTCCATGCCTTCAATATTGGTGTAGGTGTGATGGTTGATGTTATGCTTAATTTTCCAATAGTGCGTATTTCCACCCAAAACGTTGAGAAAGTATGCGGATACTTGATTCATCCAAGGATGTCTTGAAAAACTTTGGTGGCCGCCCTCGTGCATGACATTAAAACCGATGACAGCGAGATTGAGCCCCAGAATTACGCACAGCAGTAGCGCTACTGGCGCGACTGGGGTGAAGAAAACCAATACGATGTAGAGTACGGTTGCCGATAATACCTGCAAGGCGCCCTTGAAATAGAGTTTTCCATTACCAGCTGGATGCAATTTTTTATTCACAAAATATGCATCCACCTTTGTCTTAAGGTTTTTGAAGAACGCGCTTTTACCTGTTTCGAATGTGTACTTGAGCATGATTGGTCACTAAAGATAACATGATAATGTACAATTCGTTCACTTTATCTTGAATATCCGACTGTTGCACACCTGGTCAGCTAAAACTACCTCTTTTTACACCACAAGGGGACTTTTATGGAGTTAGTTACAGATGAAGAAAATCATTTGTAGATTAAGTTTGTTTAATAGTTGGTTCCTCCCAACGCAAGTCCCATAACCCGTTTACCGTTGGCAGAAAGCTTAGTCATGCCGTTGTTCGACTTCGAAGTACTGCGTTTACCCCTTATTAATGAAAGATCTCCTCCTTGTAATTTTAGTGGTTACATTTCTTGCCGTTGTCGCCATGTTCTTAAACGACTTTTACATCAAGCGAAAGTTTCGAAAATTCATTGAAAAGAAATTGCAGTTGCTTGAAGCATTGAAGCAAAAATTCGATTCTCAGCAATTTGTTACGGATGAAGAAATCATTTCACTGAGCAGGCAGCCTGCACTAAGGCCGGCATTATATCAATTACTGAAGATGTATGACAAATTGCATCTTTTTCCCACTGACTATTATACCTGCGAAAAAGGCGCCGAATCCTATCTCGTCACCTGGCTAGAATTTCCTACAGAACTGGGTAGATCGCCAGAGGAGATTGAACTTCTCACAAAAATTGACTTAGAAGATGGTTTATGTAACTATTATGTTTTTAAGTTCAGTAGCCCAGAACCCAAATGGGCCGCGAGACTTAGATGGATGATCGGTGTTGTGGGTCCCTACATTCCAGAAAGTTTACCGTACGACGTGCCCAAGCGCATTTTCAGCCGGTTTAACGCGGTCGGCACGATATCGCCAAGGGAGGAAGTGGCATGGGTACATGGAAATATTCATCAGCGCTAACCTCGTTCGCTAAAATTTATTTAACACGATTTGGTGATTCACGTCGTGACAAGCTGTTGAATTTCCCCGCAGATATCACTCATTCCGATACATCTCAACACGAAATTCGTAACTTCATTATCTGTTAATCCATACCCGATGGCAAGCCGAAGATCGTTTGTAAAAAAATCTATTAGCCTCGTAGCACCATTATCACTATCCACAGTGACCTTAAAGGCTATCGCCGAAGATGTTTCAGATGCGCTGCTGACACTCAGCAAGACTGATTCTTCTCGCATGAACAACGATGAAGAGCTTTGGGCTCGACTGGCGCAGGCCTACACGGTTTCTCCGTCGATACTCAATCTGAATAACGGTGGAGTAAGTCCTCAACCCAAAGTTGTCCAGGACGCCGTGGATCGGTACTATCACTATAGCAACGAAGGGCCAACTTATTATATGTGGCAGATCCTCGACAAAGGCCGTGAACCCCTAAGACGAAAACTTGCAGATCTCGCCGGAACATCAGCAGAGGAAATTGCTGTTAACAGGAATACGACGGAGGCGCTGGCAACCGTTACATGGGGACTGACTCTGAGCAAAGGTGATGAAGTGGTTATGACTAAACAGGATTATCCGAACATGATACATGCCTGGAAGCAAAAAGAGCTGCGTGATGGAATTTCCATAAAATGGCTGAACTTCAAACTTCCCGTTGAAAATGCAGACGAATTCATTAAAGGGTTTGTAGACGCCACTACACCAAGAACCAGAATCTGGCATATCACACATATGATCAACTGGACGGGCCAGATATTACCCGTAAAAAGACTTTGTGAAGAAGCGCGCAAAAGGAACATCATTTCCATTGTGGATGGATCTCACACCTTTGCGCATCTGGATTTTAAGATACCGGACTTCAGTCCGGATTATTTTGGTACAAGCCTTCACAAATGGTTATGCGCGCCGTTCGGAACGGGGATGTTATATGTCAGAAAAGAAAATATCGCAGGGCTATGGCCATTATTTCCCAACGACAAACCACAGGGAGCTGATATTCGCAAATTCGAAGCGTTGGGTACGAGATCTTTTGCGCCCGAACAGGCTATCGGGCAGGCTATCGATTTTCACCTGGCGATCGGGAGCAAGCGGAAGGAGGAACGACTGCATTATTTAAAGAAATACTGGTGTGAAAAAGTAATGCAACATCCAAGGATCAAGTTGAATGTTTCCTTAAAACCTGAGTTTTCCTGCGCGTTGGGGAATTTCTCTATTGAGGGGATTGAGCCGGAAAGGGTAGCCTCAAAGTTATTCTCGGAATATCAGATTCATACATCGCCCATTAAATGGGAAAATATAAGCGGAGTTCGGATAACGCCACATGTGTATACCACAACAAAAGACCTTGACCGGTTTGTAGACGCTGTGTTGAAGATTGCCTCGGTCTAGGCGAGAGTCGCTTAAGCAGCGTTAGAGCGTTCGTATTTTGAAATGTTGTTCTTCAAATCGATTTCCCGGCGCTTCATTTCCTCCTGCGTTGCCTCCAGCTCTTCCATATTCTGACGCATTTCCTCCTCTTGAGCGCGCATCTCCTCGGCTTGTTGTTGTGACTTTTCCAGGAGCATTTTCGTCTTGGCATTACTTTGGATGGCGATGACCGAGGCTGCAATAGATTTGCAGGCATTGCCAAGAAAATCCAGCGCATACTGGTCATTTGGTGTAAACGATGCAATTTCAATCAGCGCCACCACAGTATCGTTATGCTTCATCGGATAGATAGTGAGACATCGAGGATTAGCTTCGCCTAGCCCGCTGGTGATACGAATATAATCCTGAGGAACATCCGTCAGGTAGATTGGCTCGCCCTCAAGAAATGCCTGTCCGAGGAGACCATTACCAATTTCAACCCTTTTTGTCACGAATTTCTTCTTATCGAAGGCATAGCAACACACGAGTGCAATGTGTGGATCGCTCTCGTCTTCCTCGTTCAGGACAAATAGACCTCCTTGCTGAGCTTTAAGGTATTTGACGATGAAGGCAACGGTTTTTTCGCAGAGCATTTCAAAATGCGTCTGATGGTCACGAATTATTTCCGACACTTTATTCAATCCTTCGCTTACCCATTGCTGTCGTACGCCTTCCTCGCGTTTCTTTTTCATCTCGTCCCGCATTTGAAGTAGTTCCCCGGAAATGTTATGCCGGTTTACTTCCGATCCGGATTGACTGAAACCATCCCATTTTACTTCGTAGTTTCCCTGTGCAATATTTTTAATGAAAGTGGCGGCCTTATTCAGGTTGCCAATAATATCGCCAATCACACGGTCCTCATCCTGAATATCCGTGGGCTTGTTTGAATCAAATATCAAAGCACGATTTTGTCTGTCGAGTTGTTCAAACAAGCTTTTTCTCCTTGCTTGGGATCGCGAGAGGTTTATGACTGTATAGATAAGTGTAGGAATACCTATTAAAAGGAGAATCGATTGAAAAATCAAACTCAGATCTAAAAGGTCTGAGTATTTTTTTTGTGCTGCTGCTTTTTGTTCTGCAATCACCGGGTCCACAACACCAGATAGTTTCATGTACGTTTCCCAAACAGCTGTACCATGGTCGGCTTTTATGATCTTCAGTGCATCCTCCATGGCACCAGCCTTAGAAAGGCCGACTACTTCATCCATTAAGTCAAAGTAGTTGTCGAGCATCTTGTTCATATTGGTTAGCACCGATGCTTCAATTCCTATGGAAGGTAGCTGCTTGTCAAGGAAGCGCATAGTTGGTCTGCTTTGGCTCTTGATCTTCTCATATGTTCCTAGGAACGCTTCGTTTTGAACGAGGAGATATCCTCTCAGGCTCATATCGATGTTATTCAGATTTGAGATGATCGTTCCCTTGCTTGTTAAGATCTCATCTAGTTTTTTCTGGACCTCGATGTTATCGTTGAGCGCAAGTTTATAACTATAAGTAAAGGCGGTATCAATCAATATAAGAGCGATGATGAGATAAAGGGTGCTCTTAACTCCCTGCCTTTTCAACAGCTGGCTAAAAAATTGATTCATAGGTGGGCAGTATCAGTTCCAAAGATAAAATACCTTGCGTCCCGAAGATTTCAAAGTTCAGCCGCTTTCTTACGCCAGACACATGTTTGGCGGGAATCACTAAAAACGCGACAAGGCACACTAGTTACCCAGATTATGCGGAAAAAATGCTGAAATGGTGTGGAGGGCCAGCAAAAAGTGTCAAAATGCCAATACAAGCTTACATACTACCTCTCGTAAAGGAGCAGATCTTTGGCGAGGCGGGAAAGACCTCATGGTTGTTTCAAGTAATTAGGCCTCACGCCCAACTGTTTTAGTATGCGCATATGGCTCAGAAGAGCTTCCAAAAATGTGTGGGTGCTTCTGTAGGGTAATCCGAATTCGCGAGCTGTTTCTTGTACCAAGCTTGAAATCTTCCGGTAATGAACGTGACAAATATTGGGAAACAAATGATGTTCTATCTGAAAATTCAGACCACCCACGTACCACGAAAACCACTGGCTGTTGTTGCCAAAATTTGATGTCGTCAATAGTTGATGAACAGCCCAGTCGTTTTCCAGATTTCCGTCCTCATCAGGTAGTGGATACGTTGTGCCTTCGACAACATGGGCTGGCTGAAAGATAATCGCCAGAATGAATCCAGCAATATAATGCATGAAAAAGACACCTAGCAGAATCATCCACCATGACAGCGGAGTAAATAAAAGAGGTATAACAAATATATACCCTACATACACGATTTTGCTTATGATTAGGATAACCCATTCCAACCCAATATTTGCACCCTGTTTTTTTGCCATGCCGTTTTTGCGATAGACAACCAACCTTACAAAATCTTTAAAGAAAAGCCATACTATGGTCATTAATCCATAGAGAAACCATGCGTAAATGAATTGATATTTATGCATCTTCTTCCATTCTGTATGTGGTGAAAGGCGCAGTGCACCCCGAGGGGTGATATCTTCATCTTCTTCATGAATGTTGGTAAAGGAATGATGCATTACGTTGTGTTGCATTTTCCAGTTAAAGGCATTGGCACCAATAAGATTCATTGAATAGCCCAACGCGACATTTATCCAGTTTCGCTTTGCATATGCACCGTGATTGGCATCGTGCATGACGGAGAGACCAATGCCAGCCAGACCGAGGCTCATGACGACAACCGCAATCAATAGCCCGAGCGTGCCAGTGACGATACCGGAAACGATTAATACGTAAGGGCCAAAATACCCCAGGAACATGCAAATTGTTTTAATGACCATTTCAGTGTTGGCATGACGGCTTAACTGGTTGTTCCTAAAATATTCGTTTACCCTCTTATTCAGTTTGATTGAAAAGTCGCGGTTCGTGCGTGCAAAGGTTAAAGCTTTTGATTCGTTCATTTCTAATTATTTAGCATGGGTCTGGAACAATTGCATATCCAATGACCTGCACGTTTAAGTTTTTTCTTGATGGATTGCACCAGGCACAATCCTCCATGCAAAACTGGCCATTCATGGTATCGGCATTTTTCTGCTCTCCTCATTTCGCAGGAGGTTTTGGCAGATACACTTTAACTATGAGCAATCAGCTCTGTGCATGTATGGACTATTAATTGGGGAGAACCTTAAAGGGACTATATACCAGAAAGTGTATAGTGTATTAAAAAATCCGCAATTCAACCACGCAAAGGTACAACAATTTCCAGCACTAACCTATATGGAAGTTCGGCCTTTTTGACACACTGCGGAGTGATCAATAAGTATAACATTCGCCCCCTATGTATGTTAAGGATTCGGCTTTGCCAATAAAAAATTGTACCTTTCGAGACTTTCTTCGTCAAACAAATTCTTTAACAACTTATCTCTTCTGTATCTCCTTTCGAGATAAGGCTTTATGAATAGATTGATAAAGCTCAAGTTACTTCGTATTAAATGGATACCAGGCGGATATCCTCTTTATAATATGCAGCACCTTCTGAATCCTCGTGAATGACGGTTAACCGCCCTCACTTGAACACTAAAACACAGACCTATGGAAAAGATTAATGGACCCAGCCTGAAAACTTATTTGCCGATATGGAGCAAATACCGTCCCGTGATTCTAAAGTTGATGCTCGATTCCGCGGATGAGCCTCAGCACTACCAGCTGTCAGGTCATGAATTTAGGCAAATGAATGCCCGCCAAAAAGGTGGGTATAATTTCGTCCTCCAGGTTCTCAAAGGAAAGGCTCTGAACAATATTCGTGAGTCGCAGGCAGCCAAGGAACTGCTTGAAATTTTGCAGTTGTCCCGGAAAGCGACAGAACTTACGGAACAATCACCATACGAAATCACGCTTGACAAACAATTCGTCCTGCACATCAGCAAGATGAGCCAACCCGTACCCTAGTGAAAAATTAATATTGCATGGCAAAATCACAAAACCGGTCGATTAAGAATGAGAAAGAAAAGAAAAAAGCTCAGAAGCGACAGGAAAAAGAACAACGAAAAGAAGAGCGCAAGGCATCGTCCAAAGAGGGTAAATCCCTGGATGATATGATTGCATATGTCGACGAATTCGGCAACATCACTTCCACCCCACCCGATCCCACCAAGAAAACCTCTGTAAAGGCCGATGATATTGTCATCAGTGTCCCAACACAAACCGAAAGCAAGGCGCACTCCGTCCGGACAGGCGTGGTTTCATTTTTCAATGACGCAAAGGGATATGGTTTCATCAGAGATATCGCGTCCGGCGAAAGTATCTTTGTACACAACAGTTCTCTTACATTTCCCTTGAAGAAAGACGACCAGGTGGAGTTTGAAACGCAGAAGGGTCCGCGCGGGCTTACCGCAGTGAATATTCAAAAGAAAGGCTAGCCATAAGCATATCATCATTGAATTTAATGACAGAAATTTCGTGATCCTTCGTGCCTTAGCGACTGGTGGCATTCTTATTCGAATTTGCTTCCTAGCCACTAAGGCTCCTAAGAAGCACTAAGGATCGCAGATACGATCTTAGTTTTTTGCACGCTCGTACAAGTCTCGCACGCATTCCTAACGTTGCCAAAACTCATCGTGAACCTTCGAGACTAAGCGACTTTGTGGCATATTAGCCTTAGGATGCATTAAGCAGGCATGACCGTTCGAGGCATCCTTATAAATGTGAATTGCGTTTAATCAATAGAAAAAATTTAGTCTGGTTTACTATGTCAAACGATATCAAAAAAATCACACGCATATGGCACGGTGTGACAAAGGCTATTCATGCGGATGAATATTTAAAATACGTGGAAGATACGGGGATGAAAGAGTATCGAATGATTAAAGGCAACTTGTCTGCGAAATTGTTACGCCGAATCGATGGAAACCAGTGTCATTTTCTTACGGTCACGGAATGGGATTCATATGAAAGCATAAAAAAATTTGCCGGCGAAGACTATCAGAAGGCAAAATATTATGAGGAAGATGGAAAATATCTAATAGAGTTTGAAGAACATGTTGTCCATTATGAAACCTTCGAATATTGAACGACGGATTGCTGACTCATCAATCAACTGGAGCGACTCCCTCTGAGGTCATCACGACCCGTTTCATTGTCCCGTCACTGTTGTAGTGCAAATAGTCGATACATACTGAGCGCCGGTGACTTCCCCCTCCCTTCAGTGCCCCATTGTGATAAAAAAAGTACGATCTTCCTTTTAAATCAATTATCGCTGCTCGATTGGTCTCACAATTTCCGGCTATCTCATTGAGTATCCCTTTAAATTCCCAGGGACCGTGAATACTCTTGCTCATGGCATACCCTACCTTTTCGGGAAATCCATAACCGTAGCTTAAATAATACCAATCACCGCGCTTATGAATGTGTGCACCCTCCAGAAATTCAGGTAATTCGACTCGCCTTATCTCGCCGTCAAGATCAATTAGATCTTGTCGTAGACTGGCATAATAACAAACATTCTTCCCCCAAAAAATATATGCTTTTCCGTCGTCATCCAGGAGCACCGTGGGATCAAAGTTGTCGCTTCCCTCGACGAGCTCAACTTGGTTGCTGATGAGAGCTGATCCTCGTGCATCCCTGAACGGACCGGCAGCACGGTCTGCCACCGCGACACCAATAGCCTTCACCGTGCTATCGGCAGGCGTCACAGCGACGTACCAATAAAATTTTCCTTTCCGTTCGATCACTTTTGACGCATAGGCGTTGCTCTTTCCCCAAGAAAAATCTGTAGGTTTTAACAGCGGACCATGGGCAGTCCACTTCACCATATCGCGCGATGAAAAACAAAGCCATTCATTCATCACGTATTGATGAGTACCGTTGGGCGCTTCGTCATGGCCGGTGTAGAGATAAACGGTGTCTTCGAACACAATCGCGGTGGGATCTGCCGTGAAAAGGTTATTGATAATTGGATTTGGCATCTTTCAGTTTTTTTAAATTCCAATCTCCCCACTACCTTATTACGTTAGGATGGGTTAGTCAACATAGTTAAAATTGAAAAGTTTAATTTATGTGATTAAACGAAACGTTTTACACGGATTTACACAACTCTGGCATATGATCGCAAGGCACTGGACCGGATTATGCAAGCGAGAGCGGGCGCTTGATTACATATCTCACCTGGAGAACGATACGTTTAAATCCCTCCTTGCCATTAAGGGGTTTGTTAAAGCATCTATTCTAAAAAGAGATACTCAACAAGGGGTTGAATTTTTAATAATAACGCATTGGGAATCCGTTGACGCAATCCGCCAGTTCGCGGGTCCTGACTTTCAAAAAGCTGTAGTGCCTCCGTTCGTCCGCGATATCATGATCAAGTACGACACCAGTGTTAGGCACTACGAAATTTATGGCTCAGAATTTCCAGCCACTTGAGCAGTGAGAAGTTTTCTTTTGTGAAAGTTCGCGACTTGGTGGTTTACGCGTGTTATACTTTAATAGCCACCAAGGCCCCAGACACGAAGGACCACGAAGAATTTCTCCTTCGTGAATCTTAGGTCTCCGCGAACGTAGCGGTTAAAGCCTGTATCTACTCACTTGCTACCGGTGACTT
>JAICGJ010000026.1 GCA_025923195.1 Chryseolinea sp. | reverse complement strand
CTTCAGGCCTTTGCCTACAAAATAGAAATCCAGTGGTGGGTATATATCGTGGCAGGGGTATCGACCTTACTCATTGCGTTTATTACGATGAGTTTCAAAACAATAAAATCCGCTTTGTCAAACCCTGTTGAATCCTTGCGAACAGAGTGATCTGATTATAGAGTGAAATCGAATCGCCGAGCTTTACAATAGGCCATTGCCTTCCCTCAGATCAACAAATAGAGAAACTATTTCCGAGGTGAATCATTTTCAAATCGGGCGTTTAAACCCCTCGTGCGAGTCAATAAAGCCAAGCTTTTGATAAAACCGGATAGCATCGGCCCGTTTTTTATCACTGGTGAGTTGCACCAGGTGAGCGCCTTTCTCCTTCGCACGATCAAAGATCCATTGAAACATTTTTTCTCCGATCTTCTTGCCCCTCGCATCCTCTCTGACGCGCACGGATTCGACTTGAGCGCGTATGCTTCCCTGATGTGTAAGGTATTGGATAAATGTGAGGTGAAAGGATCCCACGACTTGCCCATCATCGCTCTCAACTACCATCAACTCCTGGTTCGGATCATCGCGGATGATTTCGAATGCCTTCTCATACTTTTCCGGATGCTGCAGATCCTCGCGAATCGATCCAAGCGGATCGTCGGCAAGCATCTGAATTATTTCCGGGAGGTCGGCTCTTTCCGCTTTTCTAAACGTCATCCAGGCAGTACGTTGTATAGCTTGAGAGGGTTACTTCCAGTTTTGGAGTTCTATGATATTACCGTCAATATCACGGGCATAAACAAAACTAAGGGTACCAAGATCGGAAACCTCGGTTTCAACCACTTCACCCATGCGACTCCCGCCATTTTCCAGAACCCGGTTCAGCATAGTGGGAACATCATCCACCCTAAATGCTATATGCCCATAGCCCTTCCGGTTCGCCATCGGCTTAAGACCGTTTTCATTCTTGTTGTACTGAAAAATTTCCAGAGTAGGAAGGGATTCGCTGTACCCGGGCAGTTTCAGGTGAATTCCCTTTAGGTTAGCATCTTTAATGGCCGTCGCCCGGTCCAGCCATTCTCCCCTGAGATCACGCTCTGGGTATAGCGGCTGGCAATCAAATACGGTAATGTAAAATTCAGCGAGCCGTTTCCAATCATCAGTGATGATATTGGTGTGCGCGTACTTAATCATGACTTCTCTGTGTTTAGGTTAATGAAATTCTAAGGTAATAACTTTATGTTCGACGCTCACATTGAGCCTAAAAATTTCAATTTTGTCTTTGGTTGACTACCGTAAATTGGGGGAGGTCCTTTGAACATTATACAGCTCTTGTCTTGACCCATCCACCTGCAAAGAACTTGGTGTACCTGATGAATCCATCACACCGTACGCGAACGAGCGATGCTTTGTCTCACGCAAGATCACCAACCCTTGAGATTAAAATGTATGCAGGATTGACTACGCGAACAATTAAAAGTGTAACCTTATTGATCACATATGACACTGGCGTGCCGCGCTACCAGTCTCCACTGCCCATCCCGTTTCATCCAGATGTTGGTGTAGCGCCGGTAAATGGTTCGACCCGCCTCAGGTGATTTTCCTTTGGGTATAACGGTTTCCTTTCCCATAATGATTGCCGTGTTGCCGTGGACTTTGATGGCTTCGCTTTCGCGCAGAAACGATGAAAAGGATAGCCGGCCATCCCTTATCCGGTCCGCCCGGTCCACTTCATTGAAGGGGTTATTCACAATGAAATCTTCTGTCCAAAATTTGTCCATGGCCGCAAGATCTCCGCTCAATACTGCTTTCGCATGCTCCACATCGAGTCGTTTTACCTCTTGTTCAATTTCTTCTACACTTTGTGAGTAGGTGAAAGTGAACGCGCCGAGCCAAAGCCCGACAACAATCGCAAATAGATTTTTCATATTCTATTTTTTGTTTTGTTTAGCAGCTGCCGGATTGCAGCGAGATGTGACAGCAAAACCAATGGCACTACACATGCGGGTAACAAATTGAAAGGGAAATACAGGATGCCAACGTTGGGTTGGTCAAATGCAAACTTTTGGAAAGTTGTCGGAACGGACAATATAGCATTGGCGACTATGTTTATTAACAGCGCCAGGCAGATAAAATTCCACGCTAGAATTGCCACACTGTTTAACTTCTTCTTGACAAAACCAAAGTAATAAATGAATGGTGATGTTAGACCGGATAAGATGTCAAAGTTTCGACCTTCAAATGTCATCAGCTCTGGTATTGCCTTATGAATAAAAAGCCATAAAAGCACGATTTCCACCGGTACCCTGATCGAGTGCAAAATCGTCAGCGTCTTGAGGTCGAGACTATCCAGGTACGCCTTACCCCAATTCGTCAAAAAGAGGATGATAATCAAAAGCAATGAAGGACCGATCAATAGCAGGAAGCGTGGAGGCACAGTATCAGTTGTCGTATAAAATCCGCTAAGCCCGATTAGCGACTGAATGACTAGCAAGATCAATAGAACGATTATGGTGATGGTTGAATTCCTTGTGGCTTTGTAGAAAATAAAGACTGTGAGGATCGTGGTAAGTATGAAGACTACGGCGATGTAGACGGGTAAGGGTGTCATGGGTGAGGGTTATACCAAGATAACAGAACGCGGCCTCTTGGCAAAAAGCGTGTCAATTGCCAGCCTCAATCCTTTTAAATTTTAAGAGCCCATTGATGATCGGCGTTGGAAAATTCAATACTTTTTATTTCGATCAAGAAATTTCAAAAAATCAGCTTCTCTTTCAAATCATTATGACGTAATTGTTGTTTATACAATGGAAGAAGAATATGAAAAAGCTGGCGTCCTTGTTTGCGTTATTTTTTTTAATCGTGGGTTGTGGAGACGATCCGGATCCCGATAGAAACACTAAGATTGATGAAGTGCAGGATATCGTTACCGTCGGCAGGTGGCGTATATCGTACTTCCTGGACAGCGACAAGGATGAAACGGCAGATTTTGCGGAATATATATTTCAGTTTCAGCCATCAGGCGCTTTAATAGCCACAGATGGACCAACATCTTTAACAGGTTCCTGGGCTGCAACGGAGGATAGTGATAGCAACGACGGCGTCGACGATTATGAAGACATCGATTTCGAAATTTCCTTTGTTTCCTCGCCTGTCCTTTCCGAGCTCACCGAAGATTGGGAGATCATAGCGATAAGCAATACTAGAATTGAGCTAAGACATATCAGCGGAGGTAATGGTGGCACTGATTTGCTCACTTTTGATAAGATCTAAGGCAGTAGCACCATCAATCGTTATAATGATTCATCGTCCGTTCTGCACCTATGGTGCAAAAGGAAAGTATCATATCGTTTGCTTTGGCAATGATCGGCGGCAGTAAATCAAATTCCTCTTGTGTAAAATTGCTCAGTACGTAATCGATTTGTTGACCCTTGTGAAATTCATCTCCCACGCCAAACCTCAGGCGTGAATAATTTTGGCCGGCCAGCACCAGTTCTATATTTTTTAATCCATTGTGTCCCGCCGAACTTCCCTTCGTTCTTAAACGCAGGCTTCCAAAGGGTAGGGCGATATCATCCACGATCACCAGCAGATTTTCCCTTTCAATTTTTAGTTCCTGTAGCCAGTAAGCAATAGCCTTACCGCTGAGGTTCATGAATGTTGTAGGTTTAATCAGATGAATGAATCTGCCTTTATGCCTGAATTCAGCTTTCTCTGCATGTCGGTCAATTTCGAATGCAGCCCCACCTTTGTCAGCCAACTGATCCAATACCAGAAAACCAACATTGTGTCGGGTCAATTCGTACTTGGGTCCTGGATTTCCGAGTCCTGCGATCAGGTATTTCATTTAAGTGTTGAAGTGTTGAAGTCTTGAAGTGTCGAAGTGTTGGAGTTCGCCAGATTTCAAAGCGTGCCTTTTTGTGAGAATGCCGTACCCGGATATTTAGCACAACTTCAACACCTCGCACTTCAACACTCGAACACTTCTTGGAGAAACAAAAATCCCCCGACATAAGCCTGGGGGAATTTTGGTGTCGGTTCTTTGCTACGATTACTTTTTACCTTCTTCTTTCTTTGGTGCTTCAGCTTTCTTCGGTTCAGCTCCTGCAGCAGCAGGTGCACCGGCAGCGGGTGCGGCAGCGGCTTCAGCCGGAGCAGCAGCTGCGGCGGCAGCATCTTCAGCAGCCATCTTCGCAGCGCGAGGTACTTCTACCACAGCAACGGAAGCTTGTTTTGGGTCGATGAATTCAAGGTTGGCAACTTTGATGTCGCCGACTTTTATAGCATGATGGAAATCAAGAGCGGTAACGTCCACATCAATGTGATCAGGCATGTCCTTAGGGAATGCATATACTTTGAGTGTAGACCTTTTCTGAACCAAAGCTCCGCCTTTGGCTACGCCAGGAGCCTGGCCAACCAACCGGGCGGGAATATTCATTTTGACCTTTCTGTTTTCTATAACTCTTAAAAAATCTGCATGCAAGATCACTTCACTGACGGGGTGGAATTGAATTTCCTGGAGAATGGCCTGGCATTCTTCTCCTTCAACGTTCAAGTGAACAAAGTGTGCTTCATTGGTGTAAACCAATTCTCTGAAAAGAATCATGGGCGCATAAAAGTGAATTTGGTCAGCGCCTCCATAAAGCACACAAGGAACGAGTCCTTCATCGCGCAGTTTTTGTGATCCGGTTTTCCCGAGATTTGCTCTTCGATACCCTATAATCTCAATGGTTTTCATAATTATTATTGTTAGTTAAATTTTTACACGTCAAAGTTTAATGAATAACGAACTGATGGATTCGTTGTCGTGAATTTTGCGTATTGCCTTGGCGTACAGGTTGGAAACTGTAAGCACTTTAATTTTGCTGCTAGGCTGTTTCAAAGGAATCGTGTCGGCAACTGCAAGCTCTTCAAGAACTGAACTTTCGATATTCTCGTATGCCTTTCCAGATAGCACGGGATGGGTACACACAGCCCGGACTGATTTGGCGCCTTTCTCCTTCAGCAAGACAGCGGCCTTGCAGATTGTTCCCGCCGTGTCAACCAGGTCATCAACAAGCACTACGTCCTTGCCTTCAACCTCACCGATGAGGCGCATCGAACTTACTTTGTTGGCTTCCTTTCTGTATTTGTCACACACTGCCAGCTCTGCATTAAAGAATTTTGCAAAGCTGCGGGCACGCTTGATACCGCCAACGTCAGGTGAAGCAAACATGATGTCGTCGAGCTTCAAAGATTTGAGGTAAGGAACAAAAATGTAGGATCCATCAAGGTGATCTACTGGGATGTCAAAAAAACCTTGAATCTGATCTGCATGTAAGTCGCAGGCCATTATCCGGGTCGCCCCTGCGGCTGAAATAAGATTGGCAATAAGTTTAGCCGCTATGGCCACGCGGGGCCGGTCTTTTCGATCTTGGCGTGCGTAACCAAAGTAAGGGATCACCACGTTGATGCTGGACGCGCTCGCGCGCTTTGCCGCATCGATCATCAGCAATAATTCCATCAGATTATCTGATGGTGCAAAGGTTGACTGAATAAGAAAAACCTCATGCCCTCTCACTGATTCAGCAATAAACGGCGACATCTCGCCATCGCTAAATTGTTGATAGTCTACTTCGCCCAGAGTCTCGCCGTAGGCGTTAGCTATCTTTTCTGAGAGATAGATGGTTGCTCTGCCGCTGAAAATTTTAACAGCCATGGTGTTTATTCCACATTTGTGACCTGTCAGACTTTAAACCCCCTTCAGGAAGTCCTTTACTGTTGGTCAGCAATCAATTTTTAACACAGAATCCCGATAGTTATCGGGATTCTTGAACTTTGGTTGTCCGACCAGGGCTCGAACCTGGACTTTCCTGAATCAAAATCAGGCGTGTTGCCAGTTACACCATCGGACAAAAAGTCCCGTAATACTCCAGGGACCCCTAATTTGGGATGCAAATGTAGAACTATTTTTTAGAAACTTTAACCCCCGGATGAACTTTTAGAGGTCTTTTTCGTCAGCTGTGGCGGTTGCGCCATCCATGAATCCTTCTGCCCAGAAGCGGTATTTATCCAGGATGGAAATAACAGCATTACGGAGGTGGCGGCTGTTTTGGAAATCGATTGAACCGTATTGAGTTGTGGCATAACCCTGCCAGATCGACCTGTTCTGACGACGGTCGTAGAATTGGATCAGCAGCGTCCCCTGGTTCAAATAAAATTTCTGAGGGTCGTACTCGATGTCCTCGGTTTGATTTTTTACCCAATCCTCAATCTCAGGCTGAATGTATCCATTGAATTTCAGACTGTCGCCGAACATTTTGAAACCAATAATCAAGTGAGGCTTATTGGAATTTTGTCTGTAACCTAGAAATTTCATTCGGGCAACGATGGACTTCTCAATAACTTCATTAGTCATCGTCGAGTCGGCTGGACCTGCTGGCTTCATTATATCGAACGTTCGATATTTCTTGAAGTTGCCCTTGTAGCTGTAGTCATACTCCACTGGCAATTCCTTATAGCCCAGGCAAGAGGCAAATAAAATGAGGGTAATAATGGCAGGGTAAATCTTCTTCATAGTCCGAACGCGTTTAACTTGAGGATGAATATAGGGTTATTCGACGTTCGGTCCAACACTAGGGGTTAACCTTTTGTTGGACATTCTGAAAATGTTTTTTAATCCACTCTCTGGCGTTGACAAACGGTTCTATCCAGGGAGATATTTCATCGGTCATTCGATCGGAAGGATAATAGGCCCAATTCCAAGGGAAAAGCGATCTTTCAAGGTGTGGCATAATTGCCAGATGTCTTCCGTCTTTGGAACAAAGCGCGGCCACTGCGAAATCAGAATCATTTGGATTTCCCGGATATTCAGGATAAGAAAATTCGGCCGCTACCTGAAAAAAGGATTTGTCAGACGGTAAGGCAAACCGCCCTTCGCCATGTGCCACCCAAATGCCTAGGCGCGACCCCGCCATAGAACTCAATAAAACTGAATTGCTGACAGGTATCGTTACGTTCACAAATGTCGATTCAAATTTTTCTGAACCGTTATGATTCATCCTTGGATGATCCTGCCACTCCGGATACACGAGACCAAGTTCCATCATGAGCTGACACCCATTACATACGCCAAGACTCAAAGTGTCTTTTCTTTTGTAAAAATTTGCGAGCGATTGCTTGGCTTTTGAATTGTAAAGAAATGCTCCCGCCCAACCTTTCGCAGAACCCAGTACATCTGAGTTAGAGAATCCTCCGACAAACACAATCATGTTGACATCCGATAAGTCTTCGCGACCAGATACCAGGTCGGTCATGTGCACATCTTTGACATCGAATCCGGCGAGGTAAAGAGTGTAAGCCATTTCGCGATCTCCGTTCACGCCCTTTTCACGGATAATAGCAGCCCGTAGTCCGGACGATTCCCGGCGGTCAGAATCCACGCCCAATCTCTTGAATGTTCCATCGAACCCAGCGGGAAAATTATACTGCAATATCTGGTTCTTATAATTGTGATAACGCTTTTGTGCGTGTATCGCAGGGCGTTGTTTTGAGTCCAGAAAGAATGACGTTCTGAACCAGATGTCACGCAATTCATCTATTTCAAAAGTAATAAGTTCTTTACGGTGATGAATGGATATTTTTCTTTCAGAAGATACGTGCCCTAAGAGCTGCGCATTGACACCCCGTTGTCCGAGCTCGCGCAAGACTTCATCTTCGTCAGCGGTCTGAAATACGACACCCGGATTTTCGCTGAATAGTATTTTGACGAGATCGTCGCCGAGTACATCGGCATCCAATGTCAGACCTGTGTCCGGCCGGGCAAAACACATTTCCAGCAATGCTGTTATTAATCCACCTTCAGAGATGTCATGTCCGGCGAGAATAAGTCCGGATTTGATGAAGTGTTGGATCGCTTCAAACGCCTTAGCAAAGTAGGCATCATCGCGAATGGTTGGAGTTTCATCGCCCAAAAGATTCAGAACTTGAGCGAAACTGCTACCACCTAATTTTTTGCTATCACCCGACAGGTCTATGTATATCATTTTCGAACCGCTCACGGGCTGCACAACAGGTGATATCGTCCTCCTGATATCCTCGACTTCACCGACGGCCGAGATTATTACAGTACCTGGTGCATACACCACATCACCATCTGGATATTTTTGTGTCATGGACAACGAGTCCTTTCCGGTGGGAATGTTAATCCCCAGGTTGACAGCAAACTTGCTCACGGCTTCAACAGCTTTATAAAGCCGTGCGTCTTCGCCGTTATTCCTGCAGGGCCACATCCAGTTGGCGCTGAGTGAAACACCTTTAAGGCCGTGGGTTAAAGGCGACCATACGATATTTGTAAGCGACTCGGCGATAGCGAGTTTGCTTCCGGAAACGGGATCGATTAAAGAAGCTCCAGGTGCGTGCCCGATGGCGGTGGCTACCCCTTTATTGCTGAGGAAATCCAGTGCCATAACCCCCACGTTATTCAGCGGCAATTGAATGGGTCCGCATGTTTGCTGCGTTGCCACCTTACCCGAAACCGAACGATCTACTTTGTTAGTAAGCCAATCCTTGCAGGCAACTGCCTCAAGTTGAAGTATAAGCCTTACATATTCCTGAATTTTTGCTGAATTGTAGGAAACCGGCCTGTAGGATATCCTCTGCGTTGTATCGACGATAATAGTTTTTGGCGATGACCCGAACAGGTGGTCCACCTGCAGGTCAAAAGGCTTTTTCTTTTGTCCGTCTTTTTCGAAGATAAGACGGTGGTCTCCCGTGGCTTCCCCTACGATATAAAACGGGGCTCGTTCGCGTTCAGCGATTTTCCGGAGGGTCTTAGCGTCCTCTTCTGAAATAGCCAATCCCATTCGTTCCTGGGATTCATTGCTGATCACTTCTTTGTCGGATAGGGTAGGGTCGCCAATAGGCAGTTGATCAAGGTGAACTACGCCACCTGTTTCTTCCAACAGTTCAGAGAGACAATTTAAATGTCCTCCAGCGCCGTGATCATGAATGGAGACTATGGGATTTACATCTGACTCCACCATAGCCCTGATCGCATTCATAACCCGTTTTTGCATTTCGGGGTTTGATCGCTGGATTGCATTTAATTCAATGGCATTTCCATATTCACCCGTAGCCACCGATGAGACAGCGCCACCACCCATTCCGATGCGGTAATTATCGCCTCCAAGCAATATGATCTTGTCGCCTGGTTTGAGGTGTTCTTTTTGAGAGTCTTTTTCCTTTCCAAAACCAACGCCGCCGGCCAGCATGATGACCTTGTCGAACCCATATTTTTTTTCGCCTTCAAAATGCTCGAAGGTCAGCACACTTCCGCAGATTAGGGGCTGCCCAAACTTGTTGCCAAAGTCAGACGCGCCATCTGAAGCCTTGACAAGAATTTCCTCGGGAGTCTGATAAAGCCACTTTCTGGCAGCAAATTTCTTTTCCCATGGGCGACCCTCATCCAGACGTGGATAGGATGTAATGTATACCGCAGTTCCGGCCAAAGGCAAGGAACCTTTCCCGCCAGCGAGCCGGTCGCGTATCTCACCACCTGAGCCAGTAGCGGCACCGTTGAATGGCTCAACGGTAGTAGGGAAATTATGCGTCTCCGCTTTAAGGGAAATGACCGACTCAATATCCTGCACTTCAAAATAGTCCGCAATATCCTGACGCACGGGTGCAAATTGTTCGATGATCGGACCTTTAATAAAGGCCACGTTGTCCTTGTAAGCAGAAACCAGCAGATTTGGGTTTTCCTTTGAAGTTTTTTTTATCAGCTGAAACAGTGTTCCCTGCTTTTCCTCTCCGTCGATAATAAAGGTTCCATTAAAGATCTTATGTCGGCAGTGTTCAGAGTTAACCTGCGAAAAACCAAACACCTCGCTGTCCGTAAGCCTCCTGCCGAGTTGCAGACTGACTTTCTCCAGGTATTGTATCTCGTCTTCACTCAGTGCAAGGCCTTGAGCCTTACTGTATTCACCAATGTTGTCAACTTCGACGATAGGCTCCGGTACATGCAGAATCGTAAATATTTCTTGGTCGAGAGTTGTGTAAAGAACCTCCAGCATCCGGTCATATTTCACGGTCGCCGAACTGACGATCTTAAACTCTTCAATACGCTGGATACCAGCAATACCCATGGTCTGGGTCATTTCTACGGCGTTAGTGCTCCACGGAGTAACCATCTCCTTGCGGGGGCCGATAAAATGTCCTTGTACAACTTTTTCTGTAAGCGGTTCCGCTCCCGTAAAAAGCCACGTAAGCTTTTGTATGTCAGAATTTTGCAAATCGCGTGTCACGCCGACGGCATAGAGCTTGTCGGCCTTTGAGCGGAAAAATTGAATCATGAACGAAGTACATTGAGCCGTAAAAATACATGCATTTCACAAGGATTCGGAAAGAATTCTGTAAATAATCGGGTAGTAATGCACTCGGTTGAAATCTTACTCGCGCAAGCGTTGCAACGCACTAAAATACTCTCCGCTAGCCGCGATCAATCCCGTATGACCTGCCTCTGGCGTTTCAAATGTGTAGTCCTCTAATTTGTTAATGAGCAGTTCCATGCTTTTCGGCTTAATTATTTTGTCGTACTGGCCGACAACCAATGTCAGCGGGATCCGATACCGGTTGATCAATTCGGCAATATGATTCATGTCAAAGCGCAAATGGCGGAACACAACCCAGGAATAATAAACCCTTGCACGCTTCTCGGCTGAATTCATTTGAAATGAGGCAAACTTCAAAACGAAGTTGTTAACGAGTCCCCAGTCGTGAAGCCAGCGCACGATCGACTGGAATCTTCCTGGATGCCGGATCATACTTTTGAAGATTCGTCGGAAAAGAGAAGGGTAAGTCGCCAGCGTATACCAGAAATTGATTTTAATGCCGTCAGGCGCTAGTAAAATGAGGCTGCGTATTTTTTCCGGAAAGGCTTCCAACGAAGCCAACACAAATTTTCCTCCCAGGCTAAATCCAGCCATGCTGAAATTTTTGATTTGATGTTCTTTCAAGAACTCATCTAACATCTCTTTCCAGTACTCTTTTTCCAACGGGACCTCTCCGTGTCCCCACGTGCTTTGGCCATGGAAAAACAGGTCAAATACATATGCCGTATATTGCTTAGAAAGAATTTTTGACAACAAGGAGAAACTATTGTTATCCTGTCCGAATCCGTGGAACATAAGCAGGCATTCAGGACCGCTGCCCAATATCGTATAATGAAGCGTGGATTTTCCAAAATGAAAGAACCTGGAAGACATGAGTAATTATCGGAAAATTATTTTACGTAAGGCGGTAATATTGAAACTTTTTGAAGAGAATTGACTTTCACCCTTGCACCTGATTATTCCTTAAATTCGAACATTTCTTTCATTTATATTTTAGATCATCTTTGCAGGTATCATTAAAATTTAATGCTTAGCGCGTGAGTGAACTGAATCTTTTAAGAACCGATGTTGATCCGCAAATACTGACATCCATTTTTGAATTATCATCGGAAGTGACATGGGTAGTGCATGGACAGGACTATTTATGTTTTGCTTCCGAAGAACAAAAGTCAAAATTTGGAATTCCCGATCCCGTGCCAGCGAATTTCTGGATCTCAAACGTTCACCCCGATGACAAACCACAGATGTCGGGAGATTTTAAAAAGGCGCTGGAGGACAAGAAGACCATTTTTTTTCAACATCAATACAGGTTCAAGGGCCGGTCGGGGACCTATTATCACATTCTCAACAAAATGAAATTCTTGCGCGATGACACCGGTTCCGTGATCAGTATTATCGGTGTGTGGAACGACGTCTCTGAGATTGTTCACAAACAGGCGAAATTGGAAAATACACATAGCGCCATGGAGACTGACCGGTCGCGGTTCAAACTCATCTCTGAGATGTCGAATGCTGCCATGTGGGAACAGGATTTTTTGACGGGCAGGATTAATTGGTTTGCCGGTAGCAACGCGTTAGAGGAATTTGGTCTGAATAAAGAAAATTACACTGATGAGGACTGGAAAGCCTCAATTCACCCCGAGGATCAGGAGCGCGTAATTCGTTACTTCGACTATATCATTACTTCGGGTGCACGCAGGTTTGTCGATGTTTACCGGGTGAGGAAAGTGGAAGGAACCTATGCGTGGATGATGGATCAGGCCACGATAATTCGAGATAGCAACGGAAAGGCCATACGCGCGTTGGGCGGTTGGATGGACATCACACGGGAACGCACGCGCGAACAGGTTCTGGAAAAAGCATTGCAATATCAGCGGAATCTGAATGAACAGCTGATGCTGAGCGAAGCAAACCTGAATGCTACTATCAACAATACGACGCTGCTCGTTTGGTCTGTGAATAAGGATCACACGCTAATAGCGTTCAATGAGCCTGTTAAAACCTACTTCGCAGACAATTATGGCATTGCATTAAAGCAGGGTGAAAAAATGGTGAGCGACGACGTCGTTGATCCGAAATTAGTCCGGCTGAGGAAGCGCTGGGCGAAACGATATGAACGTGCTCTTGCAGGAGAAGTATTCAAGGAATCACGGCAGTCAGGAGAACGTTATCTGGATTATTCACTTAGCCCGATCATCGGCAGTAATGGCATAACCGGAGTCTCAGTCTTTGCTGAGGATGTTACCGAGCGGATTCAAAAGGAGGGCGAGCTTGCGCTAGCCAACAAAACGATAAGCGAACTTAAACTGATGGCGCTACGATCTGTAATGAATCCCCATTTCATATTTAACGCTTTAAATTCAATTCAATTTTTTATTGCAAAAAACGATCGGAGAAATGCTATCAACTATCTGTCTACGTTTTCCAAACTTATTCGGGGCATTTTGACGAATTCAGTCAACAATAAAGTCAAGCTTTCAGAAGAAATCGAGCTTCTAAGACATTATGTGAATCTGGAATTGCTTCGATTTGAAAACAGGTTTGAATTTATTCTCTCAATTTCGCCTGATCTTGATGTTGACAATATAGAAATTCCCTCTCTTCTTATTCAGCCGTACGTGGAGAATGCCATCCTGCATGGTTTGTATAATAAATCCGCGAAAGGAACGTTGAAAATTAGTGTGCGTGAGGACAGGGATTTTGTCCTTTTTGAGATTGAAGACGATGGCGTTGGAAGAGAAACTGCACAGAAATTACGTCAACAAAATTTTCCTCAGCATAAATCGATGGGCACGATTCTCACAGAAGAACGGCTCAAACTTATCAACCTCGAAGAGAAGGCTTCACTGGAGATAATTGACCTCTTTGAAGGGGAAAAATCGTCGGGTACGTTAGTGCGAATTTGGGTAGCCATGTAAGAAAATAATGGTTTCTAAACAACTTGGAAAGCAAGCTTTATTTACGTTTGATTGTTGATTAAAAAGACCCTATGCTCAGAGCGATAATCGTTGATGACGAGGCTAAAGCCCGGGAAAACCTAGCGATATTGCTGCATGATTTTGTCAAAGGTATTGAGGTTGTTGCGCTGTGCCAAAATATCAGCGAAGCCGTGAAGGCAGTGGAACTTCATTCTCCCGACGTTGTGTTTCTGGATATTCAGTTGCAGCGTGAGACAGGGTTTGATCTTTTGACTACACTCAAAGAGATAAACTTTGAGGTAATATTCACGACAGCTTATACAGAATACGCCATTAAGGCTTTTAAGTTTTCAGCCATCGATTATCTTCTGAAACCAATTGATATTGAAGAACTAAAAAAAGCGGTGGCCAAAGTTGAAAAACGGTCTGGTCAGAATATGACCAACAGGCTAACCCAGTTGGTAGAACATTTGAAACAGGGTTCGGATTCCAGAATTGCCTTGCCTACCATGGAGGGGTTGGTTTTTGTGAACATCCATGACATTTTATATTGTGAAGCTTCCAGTAATTATACACAGATTTTTACGGCACAAGAAAAATATCTGGTTAGCAAAACTTTGAAAGAATATGATGAATTGTTGTCGGACCATAATTTTTTCCGCATTCACAATTCCTACCTGATAAACATTAACTCAATAAAGAAATATGTAAAAGGAGATGGCGGTTATGTTGTCCTCAACAACAACATATCCCTAGACGTCTCCAAACGAAAAAAAGAAGCCTTTTTAAGCAGAATTGGTTTTCGGGGTTCGAATTAACCAATGGGTTGACCGCGGTCTACTTTTTCCCTAAGGAGTAGTTTTTTTTGATGATCTGCGTATCGATGTCCTGTTAGCAGGCTGCTGTTAGTGCAGCAGTTGTACTTAGACTTAAGCCAAATGAAGAAGAAATTTAGAAGCGAATGTATTAAAATTTACGTGAATAGTACGGTGGGATCTGTTGCCGTAGAGTGGTTTGCACCATCTACGTATGAGGTTCGGGAAACGTTGACTAGGGGATTTTACAGTCAAAAAGAGAATGAACTTATCCGCTGGATAGGTATGTGGAATTGGAAAATAAAGCAGAATTAGTTTTTAGGTTGATAGTTTAAAGAGCCCCGCGTTGGGGCTTTTGATTTTAAGCCGATTCGCCAACTCCACCTGCTCATTATCCCTTCCGACGGCTAATCCAGGAGCCCCACTTACTCATTTTAGGTCACCAAAAATGGCGTTTCAGCCTATTTTTACCCCCGGATAGTAGAATTTCTTGCGATTTAGGTTAGGGTTTAGGTCTGCAAGAATATTATAAAGGCGTTGTGGTAGGCGATCACAACGCCTTTATTTTTGTCAGCCGTTGTCCGCTATCCGCTATCCGTTATCCGTTATTAGTTATTAGTTATTAGTTATTAGTTATTCGTTATTCGTTATTCGTTATTGGTTATTCGTTATTCGTTATTCGTTATTCGTTATTCGTTATTATTGTTTCCAATCGCAGCCACGCGGGCAAAGCTGATTTAATTTACGCATCATGCTTACATTTGAAACATCAGCTAACCGTCAGGTTAAAAAGTTTTAACTATTAACTCTTAACTAACATCGAAATGTCGAACTCTGAATTTCGAATTTCGAAGTAGTTCCGGATAACTAATAACGGATAACGGAACCTAGAACTCGACCTTGTAACTTAGCACCGGTAACAAGGGTAACTGATAGGCAGTCTTCACTTCACCGGTAAAAGAGTCAAAATATCGTCCGAAAATATTTTCATGGTTTGATATGTTCTGTATGTCTAAGGCTAGCGTATGCGTTGATTTAGGCTTGTTTCGTTTCAAACTCAGACGCAGATCCGTTCTGAAATAATCTGCTAGTTTTTCCGAGAAAGCGAGTGCTTCGATATATTCTGTCTCATTGTTTTGCATCGACTTTTCCGCATCAATTGGCGTTTCGCGAAAACCCCCGCTGTAAACCGTTCTCAAATTTATCCCGAATACCCTGTCCTTCTTCCATATAAACTCCTTACCCGCAGTTATATTAAAAGAATAGTTCCCATTATATCTTGTGTTTCGCCATACACCATCGGCAGCTTTGTATCTTGAATCGTAGAGTGAAGAAGAAATTACAAAGTATAAATTGTTGTGCATGAATTGTTCCAGCGTCAATTCTAGTCCATAGTTTCTGCCAATGCCCTTGTTCACCAGCGGATCGGTTTCAAAACCTCCTTGAGTGTTGATTAAGGCAAGCGTGCTGTTTTCATCGGGACTAATGGGTATATCGAACAGATGCTGATAATAGGTTTCAATTTTTAATCGCAGATGATCATTCAGGGAATTGTCATAAGCTAGTACAGCGTGATGGGATTTCGTTAGATCAAGATTTTCATTGGGACGTGTATACGAACCATCCTCATTTTTAATTTGCGCAAAATAACTTCCGAGCGGCTGGATCTGGCCATGTAGTCCGTATCCAATGCTGATATTTTTGCCCTCTTTCACAGTATAGCTCACAGATGCGCGGGGTTCAATTGATGATGTGTTGTTTAGAAGTAATTTGAGATAGTGCAATCCGGCATTAAATGTGATTTTCTCAGAGGCTCTGAAATTCCATTGACCGAATGCCTGAACCATTTCAGCAGTTCCCCCGGCGTTCAGGAGTTCTTCCAATTGCAGGGTCTGCTCGTTCATGTCGTTGAGGTAAAAATCGTAGCGTAGCTTATTCAGATAAATGCCCGTCCTCACGCTGTGCCTTGACGAGAACTTATGATTTAAAACAGTGGTCAACGTTATTTTTTTGTTTATGTACCTTTCGTGATAATGAAGGTCTTCTGAGTAAGTATCATCCAGTTTATATGCCTTGTCGCCATTTTCATTTCCGGAAAACAAGAGTGACGTCTGAAGGTGCGTATTTCGGTCTAGAACCAGCGAATGCTTCAGGCCTACAGCCCCCGTGTTGGAAACGTACGTATTGTTGAAACGGTCATCGTCTGAATCCCAGGACGAGGAATCTTTCTTTGCGTTCAGATGCTGATCGCTCAGCCCGCCGAATCCGAATAGCGAAAAGGTTCCCCATTTGCCTGTGGGCAGATAGATATTAAACGACAGATCCTGGAAGTTGGTAACAGCGTCGCCGACGGACACCCCTATTCTGTCCAGTATGGATAGCGTTGAATATCGATAATTTATCAGATACGATCCTTTGTAACTCTTTGAAAATGGACCTTCGGCGGCAACGTCAATTCCGAGGAATCCGGCTTGAAGGGTGTACTCTGACTTCTCGTTATTGCCTTTTCGCAACTGCAGGTCAAAGACTCCCGATAAGGCATTGCCATATTCTCCCGGGAATGCGCCCGTCAAAAAGTCTGAATTTGTCAACAATTGTGAACTTAGAATGGAAATTCCGCCACCTGCAGTTCCTGTGTTGGCGAAATGATTCGGGTTTGGAATATCAACGCCTTCCATTCGCCATTGCAATCCGTAGGGAGAGTTACCACGAATTGAAACGTTGTTATTCCCATCGTCGGTTTGAATCACCCCTGCGAATGATGTCACCATCCGGGCCGGGTCATTCACAGCTGCTGCAAACTTTCTTGTTTCTTCGACGGAGAAAGTACGGGCGCTTACTACAGCCATATCGTTGATAGGTTTTTCCTTTTGGGTGGCGCGTACAACAATCTCTTTCATTTGAACAATATCTTCTTCGATAGGAATATTTAGTACGACTTCCTTCCCGGAATTTACGATCACCAGCGGAAGTATCTTCTCCTTGTAGCCTATAAACGAAATCTTAACGGCGTGAGTACCCACAGGAACGTTGCTGATCTTGAAATTACCATCGGTGTCAGTAGTTGCCCCGAGAACCGGCTGAGTATTCAGAATGATGACGTTTGATCCGGGCAGAGGAGTCTGAGAAATCTTATCGACTATAGTTCCGCGAATTGTTTGTGTTAGTCCTTGTGCAAGAGCCCCCTTTAAAGAACACAACGCGGCCAGGGAGAACAGGATTACTTTCAACTTTATCATTGCTAGGGTTGATTTGCTTTGTGACAACCCAGCGGTGAGGTACCCCTATGGGGTTAGAGTTTTTTTCTTGCGGGAATGGTTATCTGTTAAATAGTTACCCGTTATCGGTTAATAGTTATCCGTTATCCGTTATCCGTTAATCGTGGGGTGGGTTAGGAGCATGGTGCAGACGATAAAGGAAGCATGGTAATATCCGGCTTTTCCAGCGTGAAAATAACCACGCAAACTGACATTCGATTGAAGCAGCACAAAAATTATTATGAAACACCCTAATAACGGATAACGGATAACTGATAACTATCCTACAGCGTCCAGCCTTCGCGATATTGATCCCTGACGAAGAGGTTCGCTTCATCGAAGTTTGTGATTTTCATATTCTTGGCGTCCCACAATAATTTTTTTCGTCCAGGATAACCGTTACCCTCAGGCCCGGGCATGTTATAGCTGCGTATAGCTAAATTACCCATAAGCACTGCTTCTGTGAATGGTCCCGCATATTCAAGAGGGGAACTTACTTCCATCTTACCATACCCTTTCGTGCATGCTTCGACCCATTGTGTATAGTGGCCGGCTTCGGCACCGGGCACACGTGGAATTGATGGTGTTGGCATTGTTATCTCCTTCATTCGAGACGTTGGCAAAAGCGTAGGCATCATATTGTAGTCACCCATCAATTTTCCTTTGGTGCCTTCAAAAATATAACCATTACCTCCATGCCCGAGAGGCTCGCCAGGTAGTAGTTCATCCGGCCTTTGGGGTAGGAGGCCGCCGTCCATCCATGTGAATCTGATATCACCCTTGCCGTCCTTGCGCGGGAATTTCAGGTGGATGATAGAAGAGGCTGGACAACTGTCGCGATAGTCGGCGACTTTGAAAAAGTCGGCCCATGCTGTTGTTGTACTGCATTCAACTTCTGTTGGAAAATCGATAGGAAGAATCCGGAAAGCTGCGTCCATTACATGACAGCCCATATCACCTAATGCGCCCGTTCCAAATGCCCACCAACCTCGCCAGTTAAAAGGTAAATACGCGGGATTATAATCGATATATTTGGCGGGACCAAGCCAGAGTTCCCAGTCAACTTCTTTTGGGATAGGATGCTTTCCTGTTGGCGTTGGTATGCCTTGTGGCCAAACCGGGCGGTTAGTCCATGTCATCACCTTAGTAACATCGCCGATCAATCCCGCGTCGATCATTTCTTTTGCTACGCGCACATAGTCGGCGGAAGCATATTGATTCCCCATCTGGGTTACGACTTTGTATTTCTTTGCTGCTTCAGTCAGCATTCTAGCTTCGTAAATAGAGTGGGTTAGAGGCTTCTGGATGTAAACATGCTTTCCGCGTTGCATCGCAGCCATTGCAGCAACGGCGTGGGTATGGTCCGGAGTTGATATTGAAACGGCATCAATACCCTTGTTTTCCTTATCGAGCATCACGCGGAAATCCTTGTAATACTTTGCCTGCGGAAAGTTTGTCTTCGACTTCACGGCCATTCGGTCATCCACATCACATAGAAATGCTATTCTGGCTTTTGGATTGGCTGCAAACCCGGTAAGGTCGCTTTCGCCCTTTCCACCTACACCGATTCCTGCAATGTAAACCGTATCGCTGGGTGGAATGTACCCTTTGCCTCCTAAAACAAAGCGTGGAAGAATTGTAAATGCCGCCGCCGAAAGGCCTGCATTCTTTATAAATTTTCTCCTGGACAGCGATGTGACTTCATCAAGACTTCTTTTCTTCGATACCATAATCAAAAATTATTCATCAATCATTATTTGTTTAACCTCAAATTACCATGCAGATTATTAAATGAATCAGGTAAGTTTCCAACCGCTGCGATACTCGCGTCTCACAAATTGATTTGCATCGTCGAAGTTTGTAATCTTCATGTTTGCGCCGTCCCACAACAATTTCATATATCTTCCCGGGTAATCAAATTCATTGGGTTTGTCTGGTTTTGGTTTCCTGACATCGTGACTTCTGATGGCGAGATTACCCATCAAGATGGTCTCTGTTAACGGTCCGGCTATATCAAACGGAGAACTTACCTCCATTTTACCATAACCTGCTTGCGAGGCTTCCACCCACTGAGCATAATGACCGTTTGCTCCTTCCGGAACCCGCTTGATAGTCTGGGGAACTTTCACCTCCTTGTTTCTCGATGTAGGTATCAGGCTAGGATACATTCCGTAGGTGCCGCACATCATTTTACCTTTTGTCCCCACGAAAATTACACCATTTCCTCCGTCTCCCATTTGTTCATTCGGACGCAGCTCGTCGGGCCTTTCAGGTTGAATGCCGCCGTCCATCCAATGCAGTTTCAGGCCAGGTTTTCCATTTCTTTCGGGGAAGGTGAGCACGATATGAGAGGAGGGTGGACAACTTTCGGGAAAATATCCCCGCTTAAATTCATCTACGTAAACGCTGCCTACGCTGGCCGTTACCTCGGTCGGATAGTTTAGGCCCAGAACGCGGAAAGGCGGTTCTACAAGATGACATGCCATATCACCCAAAGCGCCGGTCCCGTAATCCCACCAGCCTCGCCAGTTAAATGGAACGATCTTTTCAACGTATTCCTTATATGGCGCCGTACCAAGCCACAAGTCCCAGTCCAATTCCTTCGGGACAGGAGCGGTCTTGGTCGACCACGCTATTCCCTGCGGCCATACGGGCCTGTTCGTCCAGCAGTAAACGGTATGTACATCTCCAATAGTCCCTGCGTTGTACCACTCCATCAGCTGACGGACTCCATCACCGGAAGCGCCCTGATTGCCCATTTGCGTAACAACTTTGTATTTTTTAGCGGCTTCCGTGAGCATACGGGCTTCATAAATATCATGAGTCAACGGTTTTTGAACATATACATGCTTGCCGAGTTGCATGGCAGCCATAGCCTGTACAGCGTGACCATGATCCGGTGTTGAGACAGAAACCGCGTCAATATGTTTATGCTCCTTGTCGAGTAAGTTGCGGTAGTCCTTGTAATATTTTGCTTTAGGAAACGCCTGCACAGACTTGGCGGCCCTGCGATCATCAACGTCGCACAGATAGGCGATCTCAGCCTTTCCGCTTTTTGCGAAATTGGCCAGATCGCTCTCGCCCTTGCCTCCGGCTCCAATACCTGCCACATAGAGTAGATCGCTGGGTGCCCTGTAGCCCGTGCCACCCAGTACAAACCGCGGGACAATTGTAAATGCCGAGGCGGACAATCCAGCAGTTCGGATGAATTTTCTTCTTGAAATCGTTTCGGAAGCCGGTATAGTTTTCTTTTTCATATCCGTTATCAGTTATCCGTTATTTGTTATCCGTTATTCGTTATTCGTTATTCGTTATTCGTTATTCATTTTTGCAAACAGAAGATCGGGCATCTCACTTTCGGCATAGCACCACTATTAACTATTAACTATTAACGGATAACGTCTCTACGTGTCAAACTTAACACTTTCTGCAAGCGTTCTCTCATCATATTTTACTCCGTATTGTGCCAACACGTCTTCGGGCACACCGTCCCATTGGTTTGGACGATTTCCCATATAGCCTAAATCCTTAATTCCAATTTCGCTGGTAAAAAATCCACAGGCTGTCAAATCTCGCATTGTGTTGAAGAAGGAAACACCTTGTTGAAATTCAGGTTTGGCTTTTTCGGGAAATGCGATGTCATCAACAATTTGTATTTGTTGTTCTTTAGTAGCGGAAGCAAAATCCGAGTCAAAACGTTTCAGGCTCTGAATGTCCAACCATTTTATTCCACCCCTCAACGGTGTCTGATAGCGTGGCTGATCCTTGGCCATAAATTCAATAAAAGCCGGAACGCCCGCATCGCTTGCGCTGCCGGACGTCTCATCCTTTGGAATGATAATGTCGCTCAGGATCGTGATCGTTTTCATTTCATGATCGTCAAAGAACTTTTCGCTTTGAAGTTGTTTCTCGCGCACGAGCTCAGCTGGAGTCCTGTCTATCGTAAATGTTTGTTCTGCGTTTGCAGTTTCCTGTTTTGGCGCTGTGTCACATGACTTCAGCAGGGTAACTGCGCCGACTGAACTTACCGCCAGGGTTTTTAAATATTTTCTTCTGTCCATAATGGTTCAGGGTCAAAATTAAGATTGTGATTTAGCTCTAATTTGGAAATCTATATGTTTTGCTTTTTCATTTCATCGATGATAAACTCTGAAGCGCGCATCGAGAGTGCAAGTATTGTCCATGTCGGATTCTTGTCTGCTTGCGACACAAACGGCCCGCCGTCCACGACAAACAAATTCTTGCAATCGTGCGCCTGATTGAATTTATTTAACGCCGACTTTTTCGGATCATTACCCATTCGAGTTGTTCCTACTTCATGGATGATTCGGCCAGGGGCTTCCAGGCCAAACTCATTTTCCGCGGTTCCATTGTTTCCCCAGGTAATCACGCCGCCCATTTTGGTAATGATCTCGGCAAATGTTTCTTTCATATGCTTTGCCTGCTGCACCTCGTGGTCGCTCCATTTATAGTGAAATCTCAACACAGGGATGCCATACTTATCGACAGCAGATGGATCGATCTCGCAATAATTATCTTCTCTTGCGATAGCTTCGCCCCTGCCTGACATCCCAAAATGTGCTCCATAGAAATAGCGGTAGTCATCTTTCAACGAAGCGCCGTAGCCTCCGGCGTCTTTCACTTTCCCATCACGGCCGGGGTATTTGCCGTTAGTTCCCTGGATTCCAAATCCGAATCCATACCCAGGCATTCCCATGCCACCATAATACTCAATATGATAACCACGAGGGAAATTCAACTTCTTATTATCAAGCCACCACGGTGTGTATACATGCATGCCGCCGACACCATCTTCATTGTATCGTTTTCGCCCGATCAGCTTCGGCAATATGCCGCCCATATCCGTACCGGTAGAATCGTGCAGGTATTTTCCGACCACACCACTCGCATTCGCCAGGCCGTTGGGATTGCGCGACGATTTTGAATTCAATAGCAACCGTGCAGATTCACAGGCGCTGGCCGCCAGTATTACCACCTTCGCTGAAACGGTGTATTCCTGCATGTCATCCTTATTCACAAATGAAATACCGGTAGCCTTACCTTCGTCGTCAGTCAACACTTCCCGGGCCATGGCATTAGGGATAATGTCAACGTTACCAGTGGCAATGGCGGGCTTCACAAGAACGGAGGAAGACGAAAAATCGGCATACACCGTACATCCTCTGTTGCATTGAGAGCAATAGAAGCAAGCGCCACGCTCGTTGTTAATAGGTTTCGTAAGGATCGATAATCGCGATGGTATGACTGGAATTTTAAGCGCGGTCCCTGCCTCTTTGATAAAGAGCTCGTGTAATCGGGGTTTTGGAGGCGGCAGGAAGATCCCATCTGGTTCATTTGGCAGATTTTCTTTCGAGCCAAATACTCCCACCAGCTGATCTACCTTATCATAAAATGGTGCAACCTCATCATAGCTTATGGGCCAGTCATCACCAAGGCCATCCAGACTTCTGTGTTTGAAATCATTGGGACCGAAGCGCAATGAGATCCTTCCCCAGTGATTGGTGCGACCACCAACCATACGCGAGCGAAACCAATCGAACTTAGTTCCATTTTTACGCGTATAAGGCTCTCCGTCTAATTCCCACCCACCGTAAGCTGCGTCAAAGTCGCCAAAGTGTCTGTACGGCGTGCTTGCCCCGCGACGGGGAGATTCCCATGGCCATTTTAATTGCGTGACGTTCTTTGCAGGATCATAAAGCGGACCTGCTTCGAGCAATACTACTTTAATGCCTGCTTTCGCAAGTACATAAGCAGCCATACCACCGCCGGCGCCGGAACCAACGATGCACACATCGTATGACTTGGCGGTTTTCTTAATTTGAAAATCGGGCATATTTCTTTATAAAGATTCGGCTAAAGTAATTCTTTTCTCGTAACATGAAATCTCCATTTCCGCGAACGTTCGTAAAAATTATATGTGCGAAAAGCACATGAGTGAACGTCAATAGTTATTAGTTAATAGTTAATAGTGGGTGTGAGTGAGGGTGAGTGTGAGGGTGAGAGTGTGGGTGAGAGTGAGAGTGAGGGTGAGGGTGTGGTGGGAGCCCCCTTAGCACGTTGAACCTAATAACTAATAACTAATAGCGAATAACCAATAACGGATAACGGATAACGGAACGGATAACTTAGTACGTCCTAAATCGTCGGAGAATTTTTCTTTGGGACTGGATCATATCCGTGCGTGCCCCAGGGATGACATCTCATGATTCTTTTTATTGCAAGCCATGTACCTTTGATGACTCCCCATTCCCGGATTGCGTCGATAGCATAATGCGAGCAAGTTGGCGTGTGACGACAATTTGCGCCAATAAGAGGAGAGATCGTGAGCTGATATATCCGTATGGGAAGAATGAAAAGTTTTTTTAGCAATTCCATTTATTCAAGTGTATAGCTCATCTCACCATTTTTACCATCCATGAGTTGAACGCCCATAGCTTTCAAATCATCACGGATTTTGTCAGACAGTTTGTAGTTCTTGTCCTCCCTCGCCTTTTTTCGGAGATCAATTAATACTTGGATAACGCCGTTCAGCAGTTCCTGGTTATGTTCCTCTTCTGACTTAAGACCGAGCACGTCTTCCATGAAACCGATGTATGCCGCTTTGAACTGCTCGAAAGTGGTGTTGTCAATGCTCGAAAGGGGAGTATTGCCTGATTTAAAATCATTGATGCGCCCGGACATTTCAAACAATACAGCCAAGGTCTTAGCTGTGTTGAAGTCGTCGCACATATTTTCATAAAGTTCATCCGAAAGGTTCAGGAGTATTTCGTCCATCGGTGTTTGTTTGATAGATCCGCCCGGATGACTTAGCTTTTTTACCAGCGTCAACGCATTGGAAAGTTTCTTAAATCCTTTCTCAGCTGCATTTAAAGCTTCGTTGGAAAAGTCAAGTGTACTGGAGTAATGCGATTGGAGCATAAAGAATCTGACAGTCATGGGGCCATAACCTTTGTCCAAAAGGGAGTGTGACCCGGTGAATAACTCCCGGGGAAGAAATGAATTGCCCAACGACTTGCTCATCTTCTGGCCATTAACGGTCAGCATATTGGAATGTATCCAATAGTTTACGGGATTTTTTCCAGTGGCTCCGACAGACTGAGCGATTTCGCATTCATGATGTGGAAACTTGAGATCGATTCCTCCGCCATGAATATCGAAAGTTTCTCCCAGGTACTTGGTGCTCATCACTGTGCATTCAATGTGCCAACCGGGAAAACCAGCGCTCCAAGGCGAGGGCCAGCGCATGATATGAGATGAGGCGGCTTTCTTCCAAAGCGCGAAATCCACTTTGTTTTTTTTCTCATCCTGGCTATCGAGTTTTCGCCCGCTTTCCATCAACTCTTCGACTACACGTCCAGAGAGGATTCCGTAATTGTGCTGCTCGTTATACTTCAATACATCAAAGTAAACGGAGCCATTGACGACATAAGCGAAACCCTGTTCTATTAATTTTTTCGTCATTTCAATTTGCTCGATAATATGCCCCGTGGCCGAAGGTTCAATACTCGGAGGCAGGCAGTTGAACTGACGCAACACTTGATGGAAGTCTTCGGTATAATGTTTTACCACTTCCATGGGCTCGAGCTTTTCCATGCGTGCTTTCTTGGCAATTTTGTCTTCTCCATTGTCGTCATCGTTTTCGAGGTGACCGACATCGGTAATATTTCGTACATACCTCACGTTATATCCCAGGAAGCGAAAAAAGCGGAAAATGACGTCGAACGTGAGAAAGGTCCTGACATTTCCAAGGTGAACATCACTGTAAACAGTAGGTCCGCACACATACATGCCCACATGATCTTCGTTGACCGGCTTAAACAGTTCCTTTCTTCCCGTGAGTGAATTGGTGAGTTTCACAGGGTATTTCTCGTGGTTTTTCATGTTCAAAAAGGCGACAAATTAACACATTCCTGCGGATTTTGAGAATTCTTGGACCGACGTCATGTTGCCGGGCACAATTCATAAATTTCTTTTCAGAAAACGATTGCGGTATCGATTCCGAAAAAAAAACTTCCGGTTTTGGGCCTTGGATATTAGAAAAAACTTACATTCGAATAGGCGTACTCTCTAAAAAGCCCAGAATGTTTTCGTGAGTATGTCCTTTATATAAACCAATATTAAACCCAAACTTATGACTATGAAAGAACTCTACAGGAGGTTGAGTTTGTCATTTGCCTTGATGGCAATGTGTGCTTCGCTCGCAGTCGCCCAGGGACGAAACGTCTCCGGGACGGTGAATGATGAAGCAGGGGCATCGATGCCCGGCGTTAGTGTGCTAGTGAAAGGCACGTCTCAGGGTACGGCTACCGATTCCGACGGCCGTTACACAATTTCAGTTCCAGGTGATGACGCAGTATTAGTATTTAGCTTTGTAGGCTATACTTCTACCGAAGTTGCCGTGGGATCCAGAAGCGTTGTCGATCTTGCTTTAACCCCCGATGTACAAACGTTAACAGAATTGATCATTACTGGTTATTCCGTTGAGAATCGGCGGGAGGTAACAGGAGCCGTTTCATCGGTGAAGGCATCCGATCTGACCGTTGTTCCTACAGGTAACATTGAACAACAATTGCAAGGCCGTGTTGCGGGTGTGACAGTTGTAACCAACGGTCAGCCTGGTACTACTAGCCAGATCCGCGTACGTGGATTTGGAGCATTCGGAGGTAATGAACCTCTCTACATCGTTGACGGTTTACCCGTGGGCAATACGGAGTTTCTAAACCCCGATGACATTGAAACCACTACCGTCCTAAAGGATGCAGCAGCAGCTTCTATTTATGGAGCGCGCGCTGCTAACGGTGTAATTGTCTACACTACTAAAAAGGGAGCAAAGGGTGGCAAATCAATGCGTGTCAACCTGGACGTACTTGGAGGTTTTACCGATCCAGGTGAAGGACAGGACATGATGAATCCGGCAGATTTTGCAACATGGACTTGGAAGGCATTTGAAAATACCGGCTTTCAGGCTGGGACGGCGCCAGTTTTCAACCACCCGCAGTTTGGCACAGGCTCGACACCACAGATTCCAAATTACCTATTGGTGGGTAACCTGTTTGGCGTTAACGGCTCGCTAAATCTTGCAGAGGAAAGAGAAAAATACAACGTAACTGACTTTTCCAAGCCGATTTATCAGGTAACTGAATCTGCAACAGGTGCCGGTACGGATTGGTATGATGCTATTACACGTACGGCTCCCTTGTTCAGAGGAACTTTAGGGATTAGCGGAAATGGTGACAAGAGCCGTTATTATTTCGGCCTCGGCGTTCAAGAGCAGGCTGGTATCTTGATTCACCAGAACTTCAGGCGCTACAGTTTCAGGGTCAATACTGAATTCGACATTTTGAAGAATTTGAGGTTTGGTGAAAACCTGCAATTCACCTACAGGCAGGTTAGATTGTTGCAAGGTGGAGGCGGTGGCGCTGGTGTCTCCGATGATGAAAACGATGTGTTGCAGGCCTTCCGGATGCCTTCTATAATTCCTGTGCGTGATGTGTTTGGCGGATACGCTGGTACACGCGCAGCTGGTTTCAACAATCCTCGTAACCCTGTAGCTAACCTTGACAGGCAAAAAGACAATCGTGGTTTTGGCGGCTTCGCAACTGGTAATGTGTACCTGGAATTTGAACCTATTCCAGACCTTGTATTGCGGTCCAGCATCGGTGGTAACTATGGCTCGACATACTTCTGGAGTTATTTTGCTCGCCAATACGAAAATTCGGAAAATAACTCAGCCGTAACCTACAATGAAGGCGCATCACAATTCTTTGCATGGACATTCACCAATACTGCGAATTGGAAAAAAACGTTTGGAGATCATAATGTGGACATCTTAGTTGGCCAAGAGGCTTTGAATACAGGTGAAGGAAGAAATATAGGAGGTACAGGGTTGAATCCATTTTCTGAAGACCGCGACTTCGTAACCCTTAGTACTACTACACCAGGTGCCACTAGAACAGTGGGCAGTAACTATTTCAAGGGGGTCAACTTCTCATCTTATTTCGGTAGAGTCAACTACGGCTTCAAGGACAAGTATCTGGTGTCGTTCGTGCTTCGTCGCGATGGTTCGTCAAGGTTTGGGTCTGAAAACCGCTACGGAACATTCCCTGCAGCTTCTGTGGGCTGGCGTATATCGGAGGAGAGCTTCATGAGAGGTGTGACCTGGATTGATGACCTCAAGATTCGTGGTGGGTTTGGTGTTATGGGTAACTCAAATAACGTGGATCCGAACAACCAGTATTTCTTGTATGCAACAACCGTAGGGGCGTCTTCATATCCGATCGATAACGGCGCGGCAACTGAAGGTTATTACAGGAGTCGCATTGGAAATTCCGCAGCAAAATGGGAGAAGGCCGTTACAAAGAACATCGGTTTTGACGGTACGTTTTTCAATAACAGGCTGGACGTAGTGGTTGACTTCTGGCAAAAAGACACTGAGGACCTTCTATTCCAGGTACCAATCACGGTGCTAAATGGTTTCAATGCAGCTGCACCAAGTGTTAACGTCGGGGAAATGCAAAATAAAGGTATCGACCTTCAAATCCTTACCCGTGGTAAGATCATGGAGGCTGATTATGAGTTAACCATTAATGGTGGTTTCCTGAAGAATGAGATCGTCGCGTTGAACGAAGGCGCAACTTATCTTCAGATCGCAGATGCCGATCCCAGTTTCCGGGGCATTCGTCCTATCCGTAATCAGTTAGGCCAGTCAATATCGTCTTTCTTCGGTTACAAAGTGATGGGATTATTCCAAAGCACCGAAGAAGTTAATGCTGCACCTACTCAGGATGGAGCAGCGCCTGGCCGGTTCCGTTATGAAGATATCAACGGTGACGGTGAAATCACCACAGATGATAGAACCTGGCTGGGTAGCCCGGTACCTAAATTCACCGGTGGTATTACTTTTAAGATCAAGAACTTCAATGGCTTTGACCTTGAAATGTACATGTTCACATCTTTGGGCAACAAGATCTGGAATCAGTCGAAATGGTTTACAGACTTCTATCCTTCATTTGCCGGCGCTGCTATCAGCGAACGGGTAAAGGAATCGTGGACGCCTGAGAACGGTGGTAATACAGTGCCTATTTTTGAAAATAATTCAAACTTCAGCACTAACACACAAGCGAACTCATACTATGTTGAAGATGGATCATACTTCAGATTCCAAAACATAACCATTGGATATAACTTGCCTGCTCCCACCTTGTCGCGCCTCAGCATAGAAAAACTGAGACTCTTCATAGGACTGAACAACATATTCACCATTACCGATTATGAAGGACTTGATCCAAGCGTCGGTGGAGATGTGGATTACAGATACGGTATCGATGTGGGTAACTACCCGATCACAAGGAGCTTCACCTTCGGTGTTAACTTAGGATTCTGATTAATCTGAAATTTGTAGAATATGAAACTCAATAAAATAATTATAAGCACAGTAAGTATAATATGCATCTGTGTGATCTCTTGTAAAGATGATTTTTTGGAAATTACGCCTACTGCTTCAATTACAAATGCACAGTTAACTTCCAAAACTGGTCTTGAGGGCACTCTGATTGGTGCCTACGCTATGTTGCACGGTCGCGGCGGTTTTTACGCAGGCTCGACTAACTGGTTATGGGGAAGTATTCTTGGTGGCGATGCCAACAAAGGTACGAACTCAGGTGACCAGGCTCAGGTTAATGAGATTCAAGCTTACAATCCCCAGACAACGAACGAGTCGGTGTATGATAAGTATCGCACCTGTTATGAGGGTATAGCCCGTGTGAATTCGTTGCTTCGATTGTTGCCCGAGGCCGATCCTACGGTAACTGCCGAGGATAAGACCCGCATGGAGGCAGAAGCAAAGTTCTTGAGAGGTCACTATTACTTCGAATTGAAAAAGATCTATAACAATGCACCTTATGTCGATGAAACGGTAGACTATAAGGCGGGCATTGAGGAAGTTACAAATGGTACCGATCTGTGGCCAAAGATTGAAGCTGACTTCACTTTCGCATGGGATAATCTTCCTGAAACCCAGGGTGCTCCGGGGCGGGCCAACAAATGGGCGGCAGGTGCATATCTTGCTAAAGCTCTGTTATTTCAAGGTAAATGGGCGGCTGCCAAAACTTTGTTTGATGACGTCATAGCAAATGGGAAGACTGCTAACAACAAGAAATACGGATTGGTGCCGGCCTACGGTGATATCTACAGGGTTGCAAACGACAACAATGAAGAATCGGTGTTTGCTATTCAAGCTGCTGCTGGTACCGGAACGATCAACAACGCAAATCCTGATTTCGTGTTGAATTTTACTTATACAGGTGGACCTGCGGGATGCTGCGGATTCTTCCAGCCTAGCTTCGAACTTGCGAATTCATTCCGTACCTCAGCTGGTTTACCGCTGCTGGATGGATCTTACACAGCTCCTGCAAATGAATTGAAAACGGATCAACTCATACCGGCTGCAACCGCGTTCACACCGGACACTGGTCCATTAGATCCCCGTCTGGATCACTCCGTCGGACGCCGTGGTCTTCCTTACCTTGACCATGGACTGCACCCTGGTATTACGTGGATACGCGACCAGAATTATGGTGGTCCTTATTCTCCCAAAAAGTACATATGGACCAAGGCTGAGGAAGCTTCCGGAGGTGTTGACAAAAGCTCATGGACCCCAGGTTATACAGCTATCAACGTTCCCCTTATCCGTTTTGCAGACGTACTGCTGATGGCGGCCGAGGCTGAAGTAGAACTTGGAAATCTGGAACAGGCACGCGAATATGTGAATATGGTCCGCACACGAGCAGCTAACCCGGCTGGATTCGTTATGAATGGCGGTGTTCCTGCTGCTAACTACGACATTGAGACCTATGACGCTGTTTGGACTGATGCAACTGTTGCGCGAAACGCCGTCAGATTTGAGCGGAAGCTTGAATTGTCTGGTGAAGGTCACCGCTTCTTTGATCTTGTTCGCTGGGGTGTAGCAGAGACCACGCTGAATGCTTACCTAAACTATGAGCGAGGCAAGGTATCAGCATCTCCTTTTGTCGGCGCAAGCTTCGAGGCTGGCAAATCAGAATATATGCCGATACCACAGTTGGAGATGGATATTTTGGACGGATTAACACAAAATCCTGGATATTAGGAATTAATATTTTTCTTAAAGCAAGGGCCAATGTAAATTGGCCCTTCTTTTTTTTATTACTGATGATGAAAAAGACCTTGCCCCATCTTTTGCTCGTGAGTCTGCTGCTTTTCAGTTGCGAAAAAAAAACTGAGACGCTCTTCAAGTTGATTAGTCCGGAAGATTCGGGAATTGACTTTGTGAACGAAATCACAGAATCTGACACTTTTAATATCCTGACTGAAGAATATATTTACAACGGTGGGGGTGTAGGCGTTGGCGATTTTAATAACGATGGACGGGCAGATCTTTTTTTTACGGGCAACATGGTCACAAACAGACTGTATGTCAACAAGGGTGGCTTAAAATTTCAGGATATAACGGCCGATGCCAGACTGACGTCATCAGGGGTCTGGAGTTCTGGCGTTTCCGTTGTAGATATCAACAGCGACGGTTGGGAAGATATTTATGTCTGCACAACGATGTGGCCAGACTCGAACCGACGACGTAACCTTTTATATGTCAACCAGGGGTTGAACGGTCAGGGCATTCCTACATTTTCCGAGGAGGCATCAAAATATGGCCTGGATGACACGGGATACTGCATGATGTCAGCCTTTTTTGATTATGACCGCGATGGCGACCTTGATGTTTACTTACTTATCAATCAACGGCTCACAGGTGTTCCCACAAATTATCGCGATAAAGTGAAAGATGGTTCTTCGCCAAACAACGACAAATTATATCGAAACAACGGTGACAATACTTTTACTGATGTGTCCCAGGAAAGTGGAATCAATATCGAAGGGTTTGGTTTGGGTTTAGCTGTCTCTGATTTTAATGCCGATGGGTGGCCCGATCTATATATTTCAAATGATTTTCTCTCGAACGATATCCTGTATATCAACAATACTGACGGCACGTTTTCGAATGCTACCCGAGAATTTATTGGACATCAAAGCCAGTTCTCCATGGGAAACGATGCTGCGGACATCAATAACGATGGTTTGCCCGATATCATCTCCCTCGACATGTTGCCAGAGACAAATGCGCGGAAAAAGACGACGATTGGTAATAAAAGTTATCAGACGTATATCAACAACGAAAAATTTGGATACGAGTACCAATACGTCAGAAATATGCTGCACCTCAATAATAACGCGGGCGGTGGAATCCGGTTTAGTGAAGTAGGTCAGCTGGCAGGAGTATACCAAACGGAATGGAGCTGGTCACCGTTATTTGCCGACTTCGATAATGATGGCCACAGGGACTTGTTTATTACCAACGGTTTTCCAAAGGATATTACCGACAAGGATTTTGCTAACTACCGGGCTGAACTTGGCAATATTGCCGGTCCTGCGCTGCTGGTAGATTCCATACCTGTTATTAAAATACCGAATTATGCTTTCAAGAATAATGGCGATATCACCTTTTCAGATTATTCAAAAACATGGGGACTTGATCAGCCTTCATTTTCGAATGGGGCAGTCTTTGTAGACCTCGATAATGATGGCGACCTGGACTATGTGGTAAATAATATCGATGATCCTGCGTTCGTCTATGAGAACAGGATGTATGCTGGCGACAAGCGCGATTCAACACACTATCTTCAACTCAAATTAATTGGAAAGAAAGGAAACGGGGCGGGAGTGGGTGCAAAAGTAAAAATAATCGCGGATGGTAATTCTCAGTTTCATGAACAGCAACTTTCCCGCGGTTACCTCTCTTCAGTTGACGCCATAGTTCATTTTGGCCTGGGCTCTTCCGAAAAAGTTGATACGTTGCTTGTAGACTGGTCAGATGGTACGTCGCAGTTATTGACGAATGTAAAGGCAGACCAGCGGTTGGATATTGCGTATAATGACAGGGTTGCGGTCCCAGCGTCGCATGCAAAGGCAGTGCGCAGTCATAAAAGCCCTTTGACGGAAGTTTCCCGCGAACGCGATCTTGCTTACGTTCATTTTGAAGAGGACAAGATAGACTATAATGTGCAACGCACCCTGCCTCATAAATTCACGCAATATGGTCCTGCGATGGCGGTTGGAGATATCAATGGCGATGGAGCTGAGGATCTTATCATTGGCGGACCGGCAAATCACCCCTCGACAGTTTTCATTCAGCGTAAGAACGGAAAATTTGCCTATTCAAATCAAGCGATATCAACGCAGAAAAAGCACGCAGAGGATCAGGGGCTGCTGCTCTTTGATGCTGACGGAGATAACGATCTTGATTTATATGCCGTGAGCGGGGGAGGAGAATACAAACATTTCGAGCCTCAGTATCAGGATAGACTATACTCCAACGATGGCAGGGGGAATTTTATAATGACCGATAATACCTTGCCTAAGATTAATGCCAGCGGCAGCTGTGTCAGGGCTGCAGATTTCGATTCCGATGGGGATCTCGACTTGTTTGTGGGTGGCCGCGTGGTCCCAGCGCAATACCCATATCCTGCCGAAAGCTATCTACTGCAAAATGAGAAAGGAAAGTTTACGAATGTTGCGTCAGAATTTTGCCCGGAGTTGTCATCGCTTGGTATGGTGACAGATGCAATTTGGACTGATATGGATAACGATAACAGACAGGATCTGATAGTCGTGGGCGAGTTCATGGCGATAACTGTTTTTAAAAACACGGGGAAGGGATTCAAGAAGTTGACTGACACCGGGCTTGAGAAGTATATGGGTTGGTGGAACAGCATCACTGGCGCAGACTTTGATCGCGATGGCGATATCGATTACGTTGCAGGAAACTTTGGGTTAAATAACAGTTATTGTGCGACAACGGAGTATCCCCTGAAGGTATATGCTAAGGATTTTGATAAGAATGAGAGTGTTGATGCCGTGTTGGCGTGCTATCTTAAAGAGTCGCTGACGCAGTTGGAAGGGAAGAAACTTTATCCCGTGCATTTTTGGGATGAATTAAATTCTCAGAGTCCTAAATTCCGACAGCAGTTCTCAAGCTATAAGCAATACGGTAAGACCACCATGGGTGAGCTGCTTAGCCCCGATGATTTAAAAGATGCGGTGCAGCTAGAGGCTAACTTCATGTCATCAGCTTTTGTTGAAAATTTAGGAGGATCAAAATTCCGACTCAGCGCGCTGCCAATGTTGGCACAAGTTGCACCTGTTAACGGTATTACTACCGATGACATTAATGGGGATGGTAATTTGGATATTCTGCTCGTTGGAAATGATTACGGCAACGAAGTATTTGTCGGCAGGATGGATGCCCTCACAGGCCTGATATTATTAGGCGATGGAAAAGGCGGGTTTAGCGTTGCCCCTTCTGCAGAAACTGGATTCAAGGTTCCCGGTGACGCCAAGGCTTTGGTCAGAATCACCTCGACGGATGTAACGCTGTACATAGCCTCACAAAATAGGGATAGCTTAAGAGTCTTTGAAAATGTGGCCCTTTCGAAGGAAGGAGAGTTGTTTACACCCTTGGCTATGGATGTCTCTGCGGAGCTGATATACGCTGATGGAAAAAAACAGAAGGTAGAGTTTTATTATGGTTCAGGATTTTTGTCTCAGTCAACGAGAAAAATTTGGATTCCAAAACAAGTAATGGAAGCGATCATTTATGACTCGCAAGGTAAATCCCGAACCGTCAGTCTCAATAAGGGCATGTGACACGCAGTGTTAGCTATAGTGTTGAGCCGTTGAAATGATTTGGCAAGAATTATCGTGAGTGTGCAGACGTAGCGACTCTCCTGTGTTTGAACGGGTTTCTAAGTGCTGTCAACCACAGCGTCACTGAGACACAGCGGAAGGCACATAGAGAAAAGATATCTCTCCGAAACTTCGTGCCTCCGTGAGTCTGTGGTCAATAATTAAAGTACCCGAGATCCGTTTAATATCCCTGAGGTTAACTTGTTTTCTTTCTGGTTTTTTTTTCTGGTGGTTTGCTGTTGACCGGTGTATCGGGCGAAACGATCTGTGATACAAACTCAGGTTCGGGAAGCTTCGTTCCACAATGTTTATTAAGTTGCTGAATGAAATACTTGCACAATTCCGGAGAGTGGATTTCTTCCGACTGATGCATAAAAAAGTATACTTCTTCAATTCCATTCTGTATCCACACTTTTATTCGCTGCACCCAATCGTCGACGCGCGTATAGTCTGTGGGATGTAGGCCGTTTCCTACAAACCGTATAAAAGCGGCCGGTGTGGTCAACCTCATATGGACACAATCTCTTCTGCCTGCAGCATCGGTAATAACCGAACCAACTTTGTTCTCTTCCAGCATAGAAAACACTTTTTCAAATTCATCCGCATCTGAATACCACTCCGGGTGTCTGAGTTCGACAAATAGTTGTATGTCACCGGGAAGGGACTTAATAAAGTCTTTGATCCTGTCAAGCGTCTTCGGCCCCATGCCCGGATGAGGCATGAGAAGGACAGGACCAAGATTGTCCTTGAATCCGCTGATCCCCTTAAGAAACCGCTCCGTGGGCTCTTCAACATCTTTAAGCCGCCTCAGGTGTGAAATCTTGTCGGTAATCTTCGGGCAAAACTTAAAATCTTTTCCAACCTGTGAAGCCCACTCAGCGGTTTGACTTACCGAAGGCGTGCGATAAAAGGTTGCGTTAAGTTCAATGGAGTTAAAGTGTCTTGCATACAGTGAAAGGAAATCTGCTTCCTTTGTTCCCTGGGGATAAACTTTACCTATCCAATCCTTCCGTCCCCATTTTGCGCAACCAACAAATATTTCGGTGTTACCCGGATTTTGTTTTTTGAGCAAGGATAAAGTAGCATCCGCATCAGGTGGTAAACTGAAATCTACAGTGCTTAAGTCGATGTCCTCTACTTTGCCGAATTTCATGGCAATAAATATACGAAGTTAAGCGCTTAGGTGTTTAGGTGTTTAAGTACCTAAGTTTTTCGGGAATTGGCGAATCAAACTTTCTTCAAATTCATCTCAAAAAATTTCATCCATGTTGACCCGTTATCATTAGAGAATTCTCCCACTTCATTCCAGGTTTTCTTCGTTGTGTCAATGATTATAGTATATTTTATCTTTCCGTTTGGTACGTCGAATCCCCATTCGTATTTATTTTCTTCTATTATGTTTAGCCAGGCCTGGGTGCTCCTTCCATCTTTGAGGTAGCTATTAAATTTGTATTGATTCGAATTTTGATCAAACGAAAGTATAGCCATAGCGTGATGAACAACTTTGGATTCATTTGTTTGCGCATCGACGGATTTGCCTATACCCTCAATAAGCATAATTGTTCCGTCTAGTTTGAATTCCAAACGCTCATCAACGGTGGATTTCTTTGCCGGACCCGGTCCCATTTGCATGGATCCCTCACCCTGCCAATGTCCTACCCAAGATTCGAATACTTTTAACTTTTCTTTTGCAACCGTTTCTGAAGGTTGGGCCATGATTTTGCTGCCGAATACGACAAGTATCAGGCACATAAGAAGTACATTTTTCATTTTTGTAAACTGGTTTATATTGTAAACTAAATTTGTAAAAAAAAATTATTTGTTGATATACTGTTTTAACACCGTGACGTAATCTTCAAATGCCCTAAGTCCTTTTTTCGTTACCCTGCACGTCGTAAGCGGCTTTTTTCCCTTGAAAGATTTTTCAACGCTGATGTATCCCGCGTCTGACAATTTATCCAACTGAACGCTCAGGTTTCCAGCTGTGCTGTTTGTTTTTTCTTTTATAAAGGTAAACTCTGCCGATTCCAAACCGATTAGCAACGACATCACCGCCAGTCTGAGTTGTGAATGAAGTAAAGGATCAAGATCCTTGAACATGCTGCTCGTCATTTTTATTTCTCAGCAACAAGCCAGGGACGAGGTGCCCTGTTGCGACTGCCACTGCCCCGACCAGGTATTGCCACGGACCGCCTATAAGAAAACAAATAATTCCAAACAGCCAGAACAAGACTCCTCCAAATATCAGCGGCCTGAATTTAATAATGGTCCCGGAAACAAATGCAGGCACGGCACTTACTAAAAGTATTATGGGATTCAACTGGTAATTGATTTTGAAACCAAAAACCACGATGGTAAAAATTATTACCCCATAGCTATACCAGAGAAAACTGTTGATCCGATTAAGGTGGGAGCTCACTCTGGCCTCTTGACGATGCTTGTAACTAAGGTAAAAGGTAGCGAACCATGCGGGTATTGCGATTAACCACACCAGATATGGTCGCGGATATTCCACCCATATCAGAATAAACATACCCAGATTTGCCAAAATGATGGCCACTCCCCAGACAATGAGGTATACACTATTCCTTTTGGCGCTTCCATGCGCCTGTCTGATCATCCTGGTGATGATCTCCAGGCTTTGTTCAGTCGATAAGATTTGATTTTCACTTTCCATATTCAATTATACGAATAAAACATAAACTAGTTTATATTGTAAACTAAATTCTTTTAAAAAATTGTTTTTGCGGTTTAGCGTTCTATTTAGGTTACTTGCATTTTTTTAGGAAATGCCTTTTTGCAAGCAATAACATGTTTACCGGGATAATTGAAGCAACTGGCCGAGTAATTGAAATTACTAAGGTTGCCAGTAATACGCAGTTTAAAATTGAAAGCGCGATAAGCCGTGAATTGAAGGTAGACCAAAGCGTCTCACATGACGGCGCTTGCCTGACCGTCGTAAGGGTTGAGGACGGATTTCACTGGGTAGTCGCCATAGACGAAACTTTGCAAAAAACAAACTTGGGCGCATTGCGCAAGGGTGATGACATAAATCTTGAACGATGCATGCTCAATAACGGCCGGTTTGATGGCCATATCGTTCAAGGCCATGTAGATCAAACCGGCGTCATCAAAACTATTAAGGATGCCGACGGCAGTTGGTTATTTACGATTGCATTTGATCCTGGATACGGAAACATAACAGTTGAAAAGGGCTCGGTTGCTGTAAATGGTGTAAGCTTGACTTGTTTTGAATCTAAGCCCTCTGAGTTTACAGTTGCCATTATTCCTTACACCTATGAACATACCAACTTCAATCAGCTGCGGGTTGGAAGTGTGGTTAATCTGGAATTTGATATCGTTGGAAAGTATATAAAAAGATTGCTTCAATCTTAGCCCGGTTCCGGGTGTGAATGACTACCTTACCTCCTAATTCTGAAATTATGCTAGAACAACTCATCAACCTCGTTCGCCAGAATGCTGACGACGCCATTGTTAAAAATCCAGTGGTGCCCGATGAATCAAACGAATCAGCCATTCAGGATGTAGCTACGCAGATTTTTAATGGTCTGAAAGGACAGGCAAGCAGCGGAAACTTGCAGGATATTGTAGGAATGTTTCAAGGTAATCAATCCCTCGCTGGTAGTCCGATGATGTCTCAAGTTATTTCCAATATTACTGGGAGCCTGGCCTCCAAGTTTGGAATATCCCGCCAGGCTGCTGCCGGGATAGCAAATTCCTTGATTCCTGTAGTAATGAAGCAGTTTGTCAACAAGACAAACGATCCAAATGACAATGATTTCGATCTGCAAGATATCGTTAAGAGCGTCACGGGAAAAAGTAACGTGGGGGATATACTATCTCAATTCACTGGCGGTTCGGCCACCGAGTCGTCACCTACTGGAAATGTTCTTGGCAACCTCTTCAAGTAAAATATCGAAATAAAAATTCCTTGTTCGTTCCATTGTGAATGCGCATCGAAGAAGGGAACTTTTCAAAGCCTTATCATGATATGGTGATAACACGTCCATGTTCAAGCCACCTTTAATTTTTTCAGTTGGGTGAAATCAACCTCCGTCGTTGATCCCAGCCCTTTAGCCACTCGCTAAATTTGAACCCTATCCAACCACAAATCATTCCAACGCTTGCGCCAACCAATATATCCCCAGGATAGTGAACTCCGAGATAAATACGGGTATAGCTCACAAACGCAGCCCATAAGAACATCCAGGCAATCCAGGGCTTTGTACGTCGGAATACCAGAAGCAAAAAAGTCGCAACACCAAAGGTATTGGCTGCGTGGCTTGATGCAAATCCAAATTGGCCGCCGGCATAACCGTCCACCAGATGAATTATATCTTGAAGCGCTGGTTCACGCGAAGGCCTTAATCGACTGAAAAAAGGTTTCATAATATTGGCAGTAGTTTGGTCGGCCATCAGAATGGTAATTGCAATGCCAAGCAAAATTATCCAGCTTTCTTTTTTGTGCTCCTTAATAATGATATAGAACAGAAACATGAAAAGTGGGAGCCACGCAAAGGTTTCAGTCAAAATAGCCATTACAGGATCCAGCCACGGGGTGTGAAAACCGTTTAGGAAACGGAAAAGTTCTTTATCATATTCTATCAACTGATCGATCATGACTTTGAAATGAAGTTGGTTTTTCGTTTTCTTCTTGTATCCAATCAACAGTGTCCTGCAGGTTACCAAAAGACTTATAACGAATTCCAAATTTACTGATATTCATTTCAATTGCATTCAAATATTCCTGTACGTCGAAATCATAGTCAGAAGGTTGGATGGATGCAATTCTTTTAAGTCCATTTCTTGCTGCCTCTGGCAAGATGGTGGTGAGCATCCACAGCTGATCTTCTTTCCCAATTCTGCCCTGGCGGGAGATGTCCGAAACCCATGTAGGAGTGTTGTATATTGAAAGGAATTCCAATGCCTTTGAAAATACATATCTATATTGCTCGCTGCTCACCGGTCCAAACCAGGTTAACCCTGTTGAGTTTGTGGTAGCGTCGAATACAATCTTTGCATAAGGCTCGTCCATTAGCAACTGCATTTGTAAATTCTCAGGCTTTGGCAAGCGAAGGGTAAAACGAGTGAATTTATTCAATTCACTTTCAACCTCCACGCTACCGCCGAGGGCCTCACACTGCAGTTTAACCAGGTACAATCCCAGTCCTCTTCCCTCTACATGACGGTGGAAACGACGGTAAAGTTTAAATACGTTATCCCTGTGCGTATTCAAGTCTATACCAAGGCCATTATCCTTAACGACAAGAATAAAGTGATCCTTATACTCTTCCGCAGAAATTTCGATAACAGGAGGTTGGTCTAACGAACGATACTTTATACTGTTACTTATGAGGTTGTAAAGGATATTATGAATCATCGGCTTTACGGAATAAATAACTTCACAACGACTAAAGTCGTTCCGAAACGCCACGTGATGCGTGTAAATCTCCTGCTCTAAAATGTCATGAATAGATTTAAACTCCTGATCCAGGGAAATTTTTTGTCTGATTTGAAAAATATCCTGGCGGATATCAATGATTTTGATAAGGTCCTTAATGATGAAATCCAGCCTTTCAGTAGATGCTTGTATGTGTTTGAATATTTCAACATTTTCGTCTGCAATGCTTTTGGGATCGATTAGCGCAAGAAGCCCCAATAGGCTCGCTACCGGACCACGAAGGTTATGTGAAACTGAAAATGAAAATTGCCTCAGCTCATTATTGTGTTTGATGAGTTCAGCATTAGTCTCCGTCAATATATTGTTTGCATCCACTAACTCAGATTGCAGGGTTTGATTCTTCAGCAGCAATTGTCTCCGCTGACCTTCGATGATTTGGTTTGCATCCCACAGTCTGTCCTGATTTGTCTGCAAGACGTGGCTTTGTTCTAAAATTTCGGCATTCTTATGTTGTATTTCAGTATTCTTTTCAATCAACGTTTCATTCATGATATTCAATTCCTTTATCAGCTCAGCATTTTTATTTTCAGTATTCTCCGAAAGCCTTTTCAAAAAAATGATGTGAGCCATCAGTGCCCAGTATACAAGGAAAATAACGATGTTAGTAAAATAGTAATTAATCACTTTAAGCTTATCCTGCTGATACGGAACATCAAATGCGCTGTGCAACGGATCATAACCCATCAACAAAAGAAAACCGATGAGCGAACAGGTTATCAGGAATTTTTTCTCGCTCAGAGAAAACAAGACCCAGGGAAATATACAGCTTCCTAATATTACAATGCGGAAAGTGAAGTAGTCAAGTTCCTCCTGATGATCGTAGTAGAGTATTTTCGAATAGATTGAAAGCGCCGTAGTTACAAGCGGAATAATAATGCTTATCCAGATTCTTGCCGTGTCGTTGTAGCCTTTGTAATTGAGAGGTATGACAGCCAGGCATGAAAGTCCGATGGCCGGAATTGCAAACGTTACAAAATTCCAGCCATACCAAATGTAATACATGATAAACAATATGAAGCAGCTGGCCATCAGAACCAGGCCAATGGCATTTGACAATATGATGCCACGCTTCTCTGCGGAGGATTTCGAGTAAATGACTCCGGACTGGATCACCGTTTGGAGCAGACTTTTCTCAAGGGCGGACTTCATCGCATCAGTTTCAAAAGCATGGAATTATACACCAAAAGAAGAATACCGTTCAGTGTTAGAGCGAATCGACCAATTGGTCACTCGCTGGGGTTTAGAAACGACTCGCTTAAAACACATCTCAGAATTTGGATAAACATACACTAGCGCTGCTGAAAATCCCGCCAAGTTTCGACAACCGTTAGAATCAAAGGCTTGTACGGACAATGGCATTTATAGTTTCACAGGGGTCACAAAGCCCTCGAAAGCCCTGTCGCACTTCCGACAATAGAATTGGGTAAAACCCCAACACTGGAACAAACTTAAGTAAAGATCAAAAGACTTCAGAATATATTGCTGCCAGATGATAAAATCACAGAATATGGGGATATCTATGTTATTTCAGTAGACGGAATAGTCTAATCGGTTATACGTAGCACAGCGAAGCAAAATCCTGAAAGTATAACTGGAAACTAAACTTTATATTGTATCCTGTTGAAATGCCTAAACCATTATGGAAAAATATGACCTCGTTATAATTGGCGCTGGACCTGCAGGCTATGCAGCTGCTATGAGATCGTTGGATTTTAAGAAGAGGACCTTGTTGGTAGAGAAGGGCGAGGTTGGGGGTGCGGGCGTAACCAATGGGGCACTTTCCTCAAAAACATGGTGGGAATTGTCGCGCGGCGCAGCATCGTTTCGGAAAAATCTGAAACGTTTCAACATCGAGATACCTAGCATGAACTACAAGGAAATTCAGGACGAGGTTTTGCGCGCAGTGCACGAGCGAAAAGATATGCTGGAGGTGCACATGCAGCTCATGAAGGATTCCCATTTTATAGGTCTGTTAAGCTACAAAAAAGGCAAAGCAAAATTGCTTGGCCAGAATGAAATAGAGATCGATACCGGCGATGGACCAAAAGAAGTCATTTGGGCAGACTATATAATTCTCGCGACCGGAAGCCGGCCACGATATCTACCCGACTTGCCCATAGATGAAAAGATTGTGATGACAAGTGACGGAATTGAAAAAATGCAGGATTTTCCCGAAAGCATGGTGATTGTTGGGGCAGGCGTCATTGGTTGCGAATTTGCAACGATTTTTTCCGGCTTTGGTAAAACGAAGGTCTCGTTGATTGACAAGGGCGATAGGATTCTCCCTTTTGAGGATGAAGATGTCGTACGCGTAATCGAGCGGAATATGGAAAATAGTGGAGTATTGGTCCATCGGAATTCCCACCTTATCCGAATGGAAATAAAAAATAGCAGGGTAGAGTACGAACTCGAATATGACGACGGAACGAAAGGTACATTTAATGTTGAAAAGGCTTTAGTTGCTGTTGGGCGCGTTCCAAACTATGAAGATTTGTGGGACGACAAGATATCGATTAGCATCAACAAACGAGGTATCGAAGATAGTGATACGCAGACCAACATTGCGAATATCTATGCCGTTGGCGATATAACCTCCGATATTTCGCTCGTTAACGTGGGTGAACTTGAAGGCCGGTACGCGGTAGAAAAAATTTTTGGACGACCAAAGCGCAAGCTGGTCTATGAAAATATCAGCACCATCATGTTTCTTAATCCCGAAGTCGCAGGCGTGGGGCTGAATGAAACCCAGGCAAAGGAAAGGGGTCTGGACTACAAAGTTGTAACATTGGATTACAGCTGCATTCCTCGCGCAATAGCGAAGCGGAATACGCAAGGATTTATTAAGCTCATAGTCACCAATAATGAGCCTATGAAGATCCTGGGTGTGAAAATCATTGGTAATCACGCGTCGAGCGCTATTCAGGCCATCGCATTGTTGATTTTTATGGACAAAGGGATTGAGGAATTGTCTGAATGCGTACATCCCCATCCTTCCATTACCGAGGGCATCCAGGAATGCGTTCGGATGCTGCTGGGCATATCCATGTTCAAGCCCGACGCATTAAGAGGCAAACTTTCATGCAGGACCCGTATTAGCGGTGTGTATGCAGATCTGAAATTCTAAGATACCAAACCGACTTTAAAGTATATGACTCCTCAATCGTCCTTTTTCATCAACTCTACGCTGCTGACTATTTTGATCTCAACCTTTACGCTTGTAACGGAAGCGCAAAAAAGAAATACAGAAGTTGCCATAAGAGGTGAGGACTTTTATATCAATGGAGAAATTACCTTAAAAGGTAAGACGTTCAACGGAATGAGATTGGAGGGTCTGTTGCCTAATTCAAGGATGGTCCAAGGTATTTTCGATGATTATAATCCAGAAACGCAGTCTTT
>JAICGJ010000025.1 GCA_025923195.1 Chryseolinea sp. | reverse complement strand
GTTTGAGGGGAATGTAACTTCAGCATCCGTGGCAACGCTCTTGAAGTCGTTTGCACGGGCTCTTACAGAATAATCCAGGAATGGAAATAGGTTGGCTTTGTTAAAGCCAAGAATTGCTTTTGATTGCTCAACTCGCTCAATGGCAATTTTCAGATCTAAATTCTGATCGACTGCCTTTCTTATCAGGGACTGGAGAACCGTGTCCTGATATACTTCCCACCATTTTAGATTTGTAATGGAATCCGTGCGCACAGCACTTTGCGTATAGGCCTCAGGTTTCTTAGTATTTGGTCGGGAATATTTTGGTCCCACTGCACAACTTGCAAGGATCAGTATTAATCCGGTAAAAATTATTATAGTCTTCATATCAATGAGCCGGTTCCGAGGGTAAAACAGATGAATCAATTTTCCCTGCCTCGCCGGCGGGCGGGTTCTTTTTAGCGCCTATCCGTTCGATGAACACAAACAGAGCGGGTACTACAATCACCCCGACAACCGTGGAAATTAGAGTACCCATAAAGACAGCCATCCCCATGACTTTCCGCGCCTCAGCACCTGCGCCTGCTGCAGTTAGTAACGGAACCACCCCTAACATAAAAGCAAAAGAAGTCATCAAAATAGGACGAAGGCGAAGCTTGGCAGCCTCCAGCGCCGACTCGTAAAGCGGCTTGCCTTGTTCATGAAGCATCTTGGCAAATTCAACAATTAGAATAGCGTTCTTAGCAGTGAGGCCAATCAACATCACGAGTCCGATCTGAGCAAATACATTGTTCACATAACTAGTGCTCCACAATCCTCCAAGCCACAATCCGAAGAACGCGCCCATAATGGCCGCAGGTACTCCAAGCAACACACTAAATGGAAGTTTCCAGCTTTCATATTGAGCGGCTAAAATCAGGAACACAAATACCAATGCCGCCACAAATACAATTCCTCCCGTGCCTTCGGCCGCCTTTTCCTGGTATGACATGTTGCTCCAGGCGATGCCCAGTTCTTTTGGTAGTGCAGCAGCTACTTCTTCAAGCGCACGTAATGCATCTGCAGAACTATATCCTTCGGCAGGTGCTCCTGAAATTTCTGCTGCGCGAAACATATTGAAACGATTGGTGTATGACGGGCCTGATATGTCATTCACTTGCGCCAGGGTGTTCAATGGAACGATTTCCCCTGACTTACTGCGTACATAGTAGCTGGCGATATCATCGGTGTCGAGTCGTTCTTCTGCCTCAGCCTGTACAAATACCTTGTATTGTCGGCCGAAACGGTTGAAATCATTTACGTAGCTGCTTCCGAGGTAAGTGGATATAGTGCTTATGATTTCATTTAGGTCAATGTTCAGTTTTTCCGCTTTGTCGTAATCAATAATTATTTGCTTTTGCGGAACATTCGAACGATACAAGGTAAACGCGTTTCCAATCTCGGGCCGCTTTTTAGCTTCTGCAATAAAATTGCGAGCCTGCTCATCCAGGAATTGCGGAGAATTCCCCGACCGGTCGAGCAGCTGTAATGTGAAACCAGCTGAAGTTCCAAGACCCTCGATAGGCGGGGGGCCAAATGCTATGGCAGTAGCTTCAGAAATAGTATTGCGAAATGCGAGATTAGTCTGTTGAATTAATTGTTTTGCTGTTTTCTCCCTTTCATCCCATGGCTCCAGCGAAACAAAAACGAATGCATTGTTTGTAGAATATGATTGAGTAAGCATACTGTAACCAACGACCATGGTGGAATAAGCAACGCCTTCCGTGTTGTTGATGATTTGCTCGATCTTGCTCGCCACCTGATCGGTACGCTCCATAGATGCAGCATCCGGAAGTTGAATATTCACCAAGTAATAACCTTCGTCTTCTTCCGGAACGAAACCACCGGGTATGTTCTTACCCAAAATTCCGGTTACGCCCAGAATCACAGCCATGATGATTATAGATCTAACAGATTTACGGGCGACAATGCCTGCCACTCCTGTGTAACCTAGGGTGAACCTATCAAACTGCCTGTTAAAAGCGTCGAAGAATCTTTGCAACCATCCAGTTGATTTTTTCTTAGGTTTCAATAAAATGGCGCTCAACGCGGGGCTGAGGGTCAGAGCATTGAAAGCCGAAAACAATACAGAAATTGCAATGGTAATTGCGAACTGCTGATACAATCTTCCAGTGATCCCGCCGGCAAACGCAACGGGAACAAATACAGCCGCGAGAATCAGCGCAATTGCAATTACCGGTCCCCCCACTTCCTTCATCGCTTTTTGTGTTGCCTCTCTGGGATTCATGCCATGTTCAATATTGTGCATTACTGCTTCCACTACAACAATAGCATCGTCTACCACCAAGCCAATGGCAAGCACTAATCCCAACAATGACAAAACGTTTACGGAGAAACCGAGCAACGGGAAAATGATAAAAGTTCCGATCAACGAAACGGGAACCGTCAACAATGGAATGAGGGTAGCACGCCAGTCTTGCAAGAACAGAAACACAACCAGGATCACCAGAAATACAGCTTCGAAAAGAGTATGAACAATTTCTTCAATGCCCACCGAAACAGCTTTTGTAGTGTTAAGCGAGATATCATATCTCAGGTCCTGGGGGAAACGTGTATTTAGTTCAGCCATAGTGGACTGCACCAAGTCGGCAACTTCTAAGGCGTTGGAGCCCGGCATCTGATACACAACGATCGTGCTGGCTGCTTTGCCATTGAGGCGGCTGAATGAATTATAATTTTCCATTCCCAACTCAAGGCGCGCAATATCTTTCAGGCGTATGATAGAACCCTTCTCATCGGACTTTACGATGATATTTCCAAATTCCTCTTCTGTGATTAAACGTTCTTGTAATAACACGCTATAGGTATACTCTACTCCCTTTGGCGAGGGAGGCGCTCCAAACTTGCCTCCGGGTGCAATTGCATTTTGTTTTTTCACGGCATTCGTTACGTCGGTTACCGTGAGGTTGAGTTTGGTCAGTTGATCAGGTCTAAGCCACACCCGCATGGAATAATCAGCGCCACCAAAAAGAATTACATCTCCGACACCTTTCAATCGTTTCAATTGATCGACAATATTAATGTTAGCGTAGTTGTTGAGGAATAAACCATCGAAGGTGGAATTCGGCGATGAAAGTGAAACCAGGATCAGGGGGAAGACCAGCGACTTCTTTGTGGTAACTCCATATGCCTTAACTTCATTCGGCATTTTAGCACTGGCCTGTGACACCCGGTTTTGGGTGAGCATGTTGGCATTATCCAGATCCGTTCCCACTTCAAAAGATACTTGCAACGTAAGGGATCCGTCAGCTGCGTTGATGGACTTCATGTACAGCATCTCCTCCACGCCATTCACTTGTTGCTCGATTGGAGTGGCCACCGCTTGCTCTACGTTTACTGCGTTAGCGCCATTGAACAAGGTGGTAACCTGAACCATCGGTGGCGTGATTTCGGGATACTTAGAGATCGGAATGCCTGTCAACGTGATGAGTCCCATGATGACCATTAAAATGGAAATCACCATCGCTACAATCGGCCTTCGGATAAAAAATTCACTCATAATGCTGAGGTTTAATTATTGCCGATGCTTTTCTGAGCATCATCAGGCCATTTCATTTCAACAGCTTCGATTCTGGAGTTAGGTGTCAGGGACGCTGTTCCAATTACAGCCACTTTGTCCCCTTGCTTTAGACCTTTTGTAATGATCCAGGCATCGCCCACTTTAGGTCCTGTCTGCACGATGTTAACTTTCAGGGTGTTGGAATCGCTCACCGTGAATACTTGCGACAAGTTCTGCAATTGAAATACAGCACGTTGCGGCACTAATACGGCATTGGGGTATGTACTTAATAGTAAGCGAGCCTTGACAAACAAGCCGGGACGCAACAGCCCTTTGGGATTGGGAAATAACGCCTCAATCGTTAACGTTCCGGTCTTCGGGTCGATTTCACGATCGGCAAAATTGACCTCACCTTTTTCAGGATAAAGTGACCCATCGGCAAGAATCAGTTGAACATTTTTCTTGGCAGACGATATTTCTTCGCTAGTCATTTGAGCGATACGCAAATACTCCCGCTCGCTGATCTGGAATCGAATTCTAACGCCACGTATACTAGAGATCGTCGTGAGCACGGATGTTCCTCCTGCGCGGCTCACATAGTCACCAACCCGAACGTTGGATATGCCGACGATTCCATCGAAAGGGGCTAATACTCGGGTGTATCCTAATTCAATTCTGGCATTTTTCAGCGAAGCCTCCGATGCCATTACCTGAGCCTGAGCAGCGTCATAGGCCGCCGTGGCATTGTCAAGATCTTTTTGGCTCAGTGCATTAAGTTCTGTCAGGGGTTGAACTCTGCTCAGTTCGCTCCGAGTACGAACCAATTCTGTTTTCGCACGGGCGAGTTCGTTGGCTTCGCGGTCTACCCGAGTTTGATACTGGGAGTCATCGATTATGTAAAGCAGACTGCCTTTTTTTACAGCCGAGCCTTCTTTAAAATTTACGGATGTAACCCAGCCTTCAACCCTTGACCGAATGTCTACGTCGGATTCACCGTGTACCTGCGCTACAAAATCTTCATAAAGCGGAACATCATTCACCACGGCCTTAACAACATTTACCTTAACGGGAGGTAGCGTCACCGTTTCATTGTTCTTGCCACAGCCAACAGAGGTCAATACGAAGAGAAGACATAGCATTTTTTTCTGCAGGTCGACGGTTGTAAAAAAGAGCTTCATAGTTTGAGATGTTTTAGTGCAGAAACGTGAACGCGAACGAACATAAGTCATTTCTTTAGTAGTATCAAAGACTTGCATTTCCGGAAATGAGCTACATTCTTAAAGGAGATGTTTAAAGCATAAATAAAATAATTCTTTGGTTCTTTTATCAGCAGGGCCTTTTACAACCCAACCGTTTTAGGAATGGTATAGTCTGCTTAAAGACCATTATCGGGGCCCCATCACCTAATCAACATGTCATGATCCAATAATCATCGAAGCAATCAGAAAGGTTCTTTACGCGCCGAATAGAGATTTCAATTTTTAACCAGAGCGCTAGGTGACGGAGCTACTTTATTCTTTTTCGGCTTGTCGTTTACAAACTTATAGAAGAATAATTTGACCGTCTCATGATCAGTGGTATAAGCTGTAACACTCATCCCGTCTGTTATTGTAGTAAGGGCGTCCGGAGTTTTTGCGGCTATTGAAGCAGGATCAAGTTTTAAACCTGATTCTCCTAGAGTCTCGAAAGTTCCATCTTCTTTTGCAACCTGCACTGGCAGCTTTAGCTTTCCCCCCTCTACGTCTACTTTTCCTAAAAAGCATTGGCTATAGCCATCTTTTCGAATGGAAATTATGATTTCTTGTGTCCCGTCAGGTATGGGTTTGGCACCGCGTTCTCTAAACAACGTGTACCATTCCCCGTAACAATCTTTATTCGCTGCAGGGACTTTTGTTTGAGCGAAAGCAGGTGACACAAGTAGCATCAGAATCGCAGCTAGTAGAATTTTGTTGAATTTTATCATAGTGGTAAAATAAAAGTTGGTCTAAGTTTACTATTTAAATATACACAAGTTCGAATTATATCGCGTATTGTACATAATGAATATTAAAGTGTCTTACGAAGCTATTTTTAATATACAGGTATACATCGCACTAACTACTGAATACGGGGGTTTTATCTCGGGAACCATTAACTTAATCATCGGTTGTTTTTATTAGATCTGTTATTGATATCGAAGTTCTTAGATCTTTTACATTTTAAGTTATTAGCAAAACCCGTTCGTTACCTGTTTATATGAAAGAACCCCAAGAAAGCGTTTAACGATTTGACTATGCGAATCCTGGGAAGTTCAAATATTTCAATCCTCATTAAACATTTCTAGTAATTCAATTATTTTCTGATTAGCGTTATCTAAGCTTATCAGGCCACTCCGTGGCCGGTCTAAGTCGATAATAGTAAAAACTGTCGCAGAAAGCATGGTGGCGAACCCCATCACCACAACCCAATCAATTTTAAACTTTTGGTCGTAGCCCAGAAGAAATGCTGAACAACAACAAAGAATAAAAAGAAAATACATGATAGAATCAGGAATGGTCGCTTCGCCGGCAGCTCGTCGCGTGGTCGTAATATCGATCATATCATTCAAGGCGGGAATCAGCTGCGATGTTCGTGTGGTGATATCATCTTTCTTTGCATACGCTGCTGCAATAGACCACGTTTTTTTTGCCACATCGTCTCCCTTTTTATAGTTGGCTACGATTTCGTCAATGTTCATTCCCGCTTTATAAAAGGCAATACGGGCTGTCACATAATCCTTTAAATTGGCCCTTAGAACTTTCCTTATACTATCTGGATAAATATCCGTCCTTAAGATTGCGGTGCCTATGATGTTTGCTTCTTCAATCACTAACGTCCGCCTCGTATCGAACCTGGAGTTCGACATGCTGAATGTAAAGGCAAGCAACAATCCAAGCAAACCCAGTAATGTGCCATTTATCGATCCGAGATCCGTTTTCTCCTGCTCTGGATTTTTCTTTATTGAATATTTTCGAATGCGATGCCCGACTGCATAGAACGATATAATCAGGATGAAAATAATGAATGCTACAACGATTGTGGGTGCAGATTGAAGCAAAGATAGTTTCAACATAGAAATGAGTTTGAATGGATTTCCTCAATTCTCATGTCTGCCTCAGGTACAGTGATCTTATCATTCTTCATGATCTTGCTCGGTCGGCTCGGGCTAAATACGTTAATTCTGCCAATTAAAATTAGACGGATGCGTCCAGCTCCAAATCCGGGCGAGCAGATATATTCCGGCCTCGCGGCTATTGCAGGCTTGGAGAAAAGCTTAAAACTTACCCTCAACTTCTAAAGATTTAGGCAGGTTTTTGCTCGAACTGTGAAGGTTTGTCGATGAAGTAGCTCCAACCTTACTGATTTACATTCAAGTAGGTGATCGACGATCCCGATTATTTTTCTTGAAATTCATTTCCCTGAATAAGAAATAACGGCCCCCTATGTCTGCACTCCATTGATATCGTCCGATGAAATCTCCGAATGCTCCTACGCTTGGCGTAATCCAGATATTGATACGCGGTGTCGGCGCATAGGCCATCCGGGTCCTGAGATTCATCGATATTCCACCCTTGATATAGTCCACAAACCACTCCGGCGCCAGGACCGTCCAGGTTCTTCTTGACCAATATTTGAGAAGTATAGCTTGCACTTTTGAAAAATTTATGTCAGCTCTTGCTTGATCACCACCTACAGAATTTGTCTGTTGAAAAACCAAAGAAAAAAGCATCTTTTTCCTGGGTGACATTAAAGTGTAGGAGACCACAGGAATGAGCAGGTTCTTGCCTGTACCAAGTATGGGAGATTGGGCGGTATTCATACTGATTTCAATAGAAGCAGTAAAGGCAGACTTTGGTTTTTCAAGAAACTTGTAGCCAAGCAAGCGAAACGAAATGTCACCGATACCTGATTGTTTGTGGCCCTCGGCAGTTTTAAGAGAGTTATATACGAAAGGAAGGTCTACGCGGGTGGTGAATCGCTTGCCGATCTTCAAAATAGTCCGTACCACGGTCTGATTTAGATAAAAATCATTTTTGTCATAGTGCTGCAATTCATTGAACACTTCTATTCTCGTAAAAAACTGTGATGGATCATCAGCGTTGGCAAGGGTTTCTTCTTTTTTAAGAGAGTCCGGCAAATTCTGGGCAGACAGCAAGCCGAAATAATGCACAAAAAAAAATAACACCAATAGGTTTTTCATTTGGGCAGGTAAAAAGTGAGTATATAAATACGATGAAAGAGTTGCATTTTTTTTTGGAAGATCCTTCTTCTACTTTACCATTACTAAATGCTCCCGCTTCAATCCTCGTTTTGAACTACGACAGGTCGTCCGATATTCCTGGGGCGTGATCATAATTCTCTCGCACATAGCAGTTAATATACAATTTATTTGACCCGGCCAGACCAGCCTTAAATAAATTAAGTTGAAATCGGAGACTCGGTGTAAGACGTTTAATGATCATTCAATACACGGTACCGTCTATTTTACGTAAAGTCTATTCAGTAACTTACCTGACAAAAGGGTAGATACTAAAGTTTCTGCACGCAAATGTTTTGATATAAACCCACAGTGAAATGGCCTTTCATGGCTATTTATCATGAAAATTATTACATTGGTTAAATACCTTTCCTCCTTGTGAAAATGTACATTTCAATCATTTTTCATTGCACGCACTTCGAAAGGTTGGTAAATGTATTTTTCCCGGTTAGATATGGTTGGCATATTTTACGATGTTGAGAAAGGTGACGTGCGAAGAGATGAAAAATGAATTCTAATATAGAAGCTTTGGTGTGACATCTGAATAGCAAGTCCCGGATTCCAGCCTTCAGTCTCTTTTTTTGTCAATGGTAACAGTGAGTAAAAATCATTCTCTCCCGTTCTTCAACCCAAATGCATTCCTGCTTTTATGCCTTGTCGTGATGGTGTTTTTTACCCCCGTATTGTCTATTGCCTATCACCACTTTGCTTACAATTTTTTATTCTCATGCATTTTTCTCCTATCTGCATTGTCGCTACAAAACAGCCGGGGAAAAATGCAGATCGCGTTTGCACTGTTTTTAATAGTTATTATTTGGGTTGCTTATAAAACCGATCTTGTCCTGCTATTCGCGGTATCAAGAATCGGACAGCTTTTGTTTTTTATTTTTATTGTCATCCGACTCATAAAACAAACAGCTACGGCGAAGAATGTTGATGTTCGTGTTATAGCCGATTCGATCAATGGTTACTTGCTGGTAGGAGTTATCTATTCCATAGTCGTTTATTCGATTGTGCGTTTTCAACCTGAGGCATTTCATTTCCCTGATGGAGATAATAGTAACGAAGGCGTAATAATGAGCAAGATGTTTTATTATACTTTTGTTACCTACACTTCAACGGGATATGGTGATATTACACCTGTGCTTCCTGGAGTGAGGTCGTTTGCAACACTCATCAGTGCTACTGGTCAGTTGTACATAGCAATAATAATTGCTTTGCTTGTAGGGAAATTCGCAAGCGGCAAGGCGCAGAACTAGAAGGAACTTGAATTCAAAGCAGTAAACGGAGCTCATTTAACAAGGAAAAACGCTTAGCTATTCTTTCAAAAAATTGGCTCACACATTCTAAATCAAAATTGCTGATCCGACGAAGTCGGATCGTTAACCTACTTAACTAAATGTCAAATATGGAATCAAACAATCCTCAGAGTTTGCCAATTCTCAGCTTCGAAAAAATCGTGGATATTCTAGTTCGACTTGGCGTCCTGCTTTTCCTGCTGGGATGGTGCATCACGATACTGAGACCTTTTGTTTTAATTTTGATTTGGGCAGCAGTAATCGCTATAGCCATTTACCCTTTGTATGCCTTATTTGTAAAGATGTTTCGGAAGACCGCATTAGCTTCTGTGGTTCTTACGATTTTGATGTTGAGTGCATTAATAATCCCTAGTTGGCTTGTCACCCGATCCCTGGTTGATGAAGTAAGACATCTCCGCGAACTGAATAAGCATGGACAATTAGTAATACCCCCTCCGAGTGAACGCGCCGAAAATTGGCCTGCTTTTGCTAAACCCCTTGTTGATGCCTGGAGACTAGCTTCAGAAAATTTGCAGGCAGTTATTGCGAAATACTCCTCTCAACTAAGAGCAGCCGGCGCCTGGTTACTCGCCGCAGTTGCGGGCATTGGAAAAGGCGTTTTGCAATTCGTTGTATCCATAATAATAGCAGGGGTTTTACTTGCTTATTCCACTTCCGTAGGAAACGCAGCAACGGAAATTTTTATTAAACTGGCGGGTAAAAGTGGTGAACAATTTGCGGCTACAACAGTCGCAACGGTTCGCAGTGTGGTTAAAGGCATTTTAGGTGTGGCTGTTATACAGGCGACGATGGCAGGCCTCGGATTTTTCATTGCGGGTGTACCGTATGCAGGAGTATGGACAGTGGCAGCACTTTTTTTTGCAATTATACAAGTGGGTGCAGGGCCTGTTGCAATTCCTGTAATGATTTATATGTTTTCGGCAACGGACACGCTAACTGCCACGCTGCTGGCCATCTGGTTGGTGATAACCCTGATTTCTGATAACGTATTAAAACCGCTTTTATTAGGCCGCGGCGCGCCTGCACCCATGCTGGTTGTTTTCCTGGGCGCTATTGGGGGATTCATAACCAGTGGCTTTCTCGGACTATTTTTAGGTGCCGTTATCCTTACGATGGGGTATAAGCTTTTTGTCGTTTGGTTAAATTCACCTCAGACGGAAATTGAGCAATCAAGAGTGATTTCGGAGATTTGACTATTATGAATGCGTACCGTTAGGGCATGAGAATCAGAAACTAAATTCCTGTAAAAATGGATACAAAAAAAGTTGAAACCTTAGACTCAGCGTTGGTTCAGGCATCAAAAAAAATCCGAGTACTTAAAGCACTGGAATGGCCATTGGGTTCAGAAGAGAGATTTCTGCAGAATTGGCGGAAAGGCAATCCTCTGTTGCCGGAAGTGATCCTAAAACCCCAAGATTTGAACGAGAGCATTTCAGCCCTTGAGTCGATTGCAGTTCGCTGCGACGAAGATGATCCGGTTGAAAAATTTTTAGCCGAAACGGCCAGGAGTTATGCTGATTCAGCCCGAATGTTGATCAACTTTGGCAGTCCTGAGTTTACACGGTATTCTACAAAAATTTACGGCCGCCCGGATGCTGTTTACAAGCTCCAGGGGATGAGTGCCGTGGATGGTGCAAAATTTTTTCTTGAAGTGACCGACGCGCTATTGGGTAATGTGCATCTCCCCCCGACGCCAACCGATATTTCTTCGGCTGATTTTGCAGGATGGTTGAAAGCAGAAGTTAATGAGTTTTTTGACGTAGACACTGTCGAGGTGGTAGTGGACCAGAACATGTCATCGAAGGCATTGGCAGGAGCAACCAGGATACGCGTGCGGGGAAGTGCCCTCTTTTCGCAGTTGGATAAGGACCAGCTTCTTTATCATGAGGCCTTTGTCCACACAGCTACCATAATAAACGGAAAGAAGCAATCGAATTTGAAATCACTGGGCCTAGGCGCACCACGCACAACACGGACGCAGGAAGGTCTTGCGGTGATAGCCGAGCTAATTACCAACGCCATGGACATCACGAGGCTTCGGCGCGTAGCCCTTCGGGTTATTGCCGTAAAACAGGCCCTGGATGGTGCTGACTTTATAGATGTATTCAAATTCTTCCTTGACGGAGGGCAGACTGAAGTAGAATCTGTTCGGTCGGCACAACGAATCTTCAGAGGGGGAGATGTTAGGGGCGGAATTGTGTTTACAAAGGACGCGGTCTATTTACAGGGGCTTCTTGAAGTTCACACTTTTATACGAATAGCGATCCGTGATAATCGGCCTGACTTGATCCGTAATCTTTTTGCGGGAAGACTTACCATGGCGGACGCGTTGCGCCTGTCTCCGGTGTTTGAAACTGGCTGGCTTAAGCCGCCTGTGTATCTACCGGTTTGGGCGTCAGACCTCCGAAGGCTTGCAGCTATGATGGCTTACTCTGCATTCATTTCTAACATAAGGCTAGACAAAGTCTACCTGGAAAGGGCTATTGAGTTTGAAGACGAGCTTAAATTAGTTCAATAAAATTAATACGGAAAGAGCCTTAAAAACGCAAAAGAACGATCCTGCTGTAAGATCATAAATTTGCTTGAGGCTAACAGCGGTAGGCACACACAATAATTTTTTGTAAGATCTCTAGATCACTCAGTCGGCGCTTCCCACCTTAACGCATAAACCGCCTCCGAGACCAAATTGCACTAAAGTTGAGTAACTACTAACACCGGCTCCGGCACCGCCTGTGCCCAGGTAAAGTCCTCCACCAAAACCCTGGACCGCTGAAAGCAGCTGGGCTTGTAATTTAATTCCCACTTTTTCTGTGGCCCAAATATTTACTCCTAGCCTGGCGCCCCATCCGAATTTAACATAACTGCTCTCTTCATCACCCTGAGGGTTTTTATTGCTAAATATCACGGCGCCAAGAAGTAGTCCTCCATAGGGTTGTAGCTTGCCTCCTGTCGTATTCATATAACGGACGCCACCGGCCATAATATAATTCACTCCCAGGTCTATTTCACGATCGCCAATTCCAATGCCATAGTTATATGATATCGGAGCCTTGGTATCCTGTCGATAGTACACAAGCTCTACTCCATAGTCCTCATTCGGCAAAAATTCCATCCCAACTCCCCATTGAAATCCACCCTTGATCTTTCCCTGCAAATATTGGTTGCTGGTATAATAGGTATCGAAGCTATTATCAAAAACGTAAGCTGAATAGCCGTTTAGCCGTATTCCCTCTAGTTGAGCCGAGACGGCCAATGTTGAAATAATCAGGATTGAGACTAAAAGTAGTTTTTTCATAAAGTGTATTTGATTCTTAAAGTAAAGTACAGCATTTTAATATGATTCCAATGTATGTTTATATTCTGACATTGTGGCTTGGCAAGATAAAGAATTATAGATCTACAAATAGTAGGATTCATCTGTTAAACTCCAATATCCACCAGTTGTAATTGTCGCGGTACCAAATCAGGTTAACTTCATTTGAACTGCACTCCCTTGAAATCTCATTATCTAACTTCATCGCAATCATTGCCATAGCTCACCTTAAGTCCTCCAAATTATGTAAATTGATTTGGAAAATTATCCCGATTATTCCATTAAGTTTCTATTATGACGCGTCGGAAGAACATTGTGGCATTGCTTTTAATTGCGAATTTTTTTTTCCTCGGCCCTTCCTATGCACAGATTTCTGATAATACACTTGAGATGCAAGCCCGGGATGCAGCGATTGATTCGTCGGATCTGAAGTCAGATGTAGAATTCTTAATTGCTCTAAGCCAGGTGATCATTCGCGACAAGGACCGGCTGAGAGAGCTTCGTGACGATAGCATTAAGCTGGAGCCCTCATTCAAAGAGAGGTCTGTTAGGTTTCACAATATTGACAGAATTTTGGATTCAATGCGTAGTCATACAGTTGCACCGACCCAGATAGCCAGGGTAGATTTCGAGTGGAGACAGTTGAAAGAAATTTTGGACTTTTTATTGGAATTCCGTCGATCGTTACATCTTCAGATCCGGATATTGAATTCTAAGGTAAGGAAGGAAGAGGAGATATTAAGATTTTTTGTGAAAGGGGAAACTTTTACAGTCCTTGAAAATATGCTTGACAAGGATCTGCCTGAAACTTCGGCAGAAGATCCCGATTCGACTTCTATGCAAGCGGACACGTTGCAGGAAGTTCATTTTGATCCAAATGATTTTAATTGGTCGGTTATTCGTGCAGAGAGAGAATTGGCCGTACTTCGGGCGAGATTTGATTTTGTCAAAAATACATGGATTTTTCTGGAGGACTTATTAGCCTTGAACGAGGACGACCTTTCGCTTGTGACCTCGTTGTCACGGATTGAAAAAATTCAACTGGCAGCGCTTAAAGAAAATCTTCAACTGCTAATGCAGAAACATGAAAATCTCGATGATTCCCTTAATAAGGAACTCCATGATCAGACGACTGCGACGATACTGCTAATAGAGAACAGAACTTCCCGGGACTCAGCTTTAATGAGCGATCTTCAAGCTCGCATTAATCGGTTGAGAGGTTTTCAGAAACCGATATCCGATGATCTGACCGATGCAACCCGAAGCATAGACAGGAAAAAGCGTTGGGTTCAGTTCTTAAGGAGCCCGCTAGCCCCGCATAGGGTACTATCGTTTTTGACAACAAATGGCCCGCGAATTCTCTTTCTCGTCGCCATTCTTTTTTTATCCTGGGCCCTCGTCCGTTGGTTGATAGGATATATGCTTCCTCGCCTGAGACTGAAACAATATAAAACGCTTGACGAACGTCAGCAGCGGATTGAGACATTGAGCCGCGCATTTCGAAGTGCCCTCACAGTCATTATTTTGGTGGTAGGGATCCTGACTGTCTTGTCAGAGTTTGGGATAAACGTATCCGTGCTTCTGGGAGGAGCCGCTGTTTTCTCCCTGGCGATCGCATTTGGAGCACAAAGTCTGGTTAAAGATTATTTCTCAGGATTCATGATCCTTACCGAGAATCAATATCGGGTTGGGGACGTTGTTCAAATAAATACGGTCTCCGGAGTCGTCGAAGACATTTCTCTTCGAATGACAATCCTTCGCGACCTGGAAGGCGTCGCACATTTTATTCCTCACAGCGAAATTAGAATTGTCAGTAACCTGACTCACGGTTGGGCTAGGGTAGCACTGGATTTGAAGGTTGCTTATAAAGAAAACGTAGATACCGTGATGGAGGTTGTACTGGAAGTGGCTCGCGCTTTAAAGGAAGATGAAGTGTTTGGGAAACTCATTCTCGATGAGCCCGAAATGCTTGGAGTGGATGCTTTTGTTGAATCAGGAGTGATCGTGAAAGTGTTGATCAAAACCATGCCTTTAAAGCAATGGCTTGTAAAGAGGGAATTTTTGAGAAGAATCAAGAATCGCTTTGATGAGCTGAACATTGAGATTGCCATCCCTCATTCGAAGGTGTACTACGAATCAGAAGAGTCCATGGTCCATTTCGACAACAGTAAAATTCAAAAGGATTCGTAGCCAAGTGCAACCCTAGTGTGAACGATATTCTTCGAGCGAACGCCCTTGGAAACATTTTATCTGATCGTACCTGGAACCTACAGTTTGGCGAATAATGCTTCCATACCTTGTTCTATCGTTGCAGGTACGTTTTTCTGCTTAGTAGGAATTACTCCGGCGACGGCACCCTTCCACACCAACTTTTTCGTCGATGGGTCGACCAGGTGAACAGTAACTGTGCCCTCCCTATAGCGGCCGACTTCTATTTCCTCACTCTTCCATGTATAATTTCGCTGACCCATATATCGCGGGGCGTCGCGAAAGTCTGTTTCACGGGTTTGAATTTTTTCTTCAACCATAACTCCAATGTTTACCTGCAGATCGGGCTGGGATGAAGTTTGTGTCAGACCTTTGGCCTGGAGCTTTTGTACAATTGACTGCTTCAATAACTTAACATTTTGCTGAAAGTAGAATGATGTGTCTCCGACACCGGTTATCTGAAAGAAATCGAAAGTTTTATAGTTGCTGAGTTGAAATCCGGGGTCAGCGTCGGTATTAAGCACCCGTACGCCGCTGCATGACAAAAATACAAATAGCTGTAGTATGACTAAACCTCTTGTCGCATTCATAAATGTAATTAACAGGTTTTCTTTAATGCCTCAAAATCTGACTGTGATGGTTAGCAAAAGTAGTGGATTATAAGAGCTTAAGCCCGTTGTATTTTCGGCGGTATTCCAAAGGGGATAAGTCCGTATATTTTTTGAAGACTTTCCTGAACGAATCAATATCATTATAGCCAACCTCATAACCTATCTCGCTCACTGTTTTTCTTCCTGCCTCAAGTTGTTTTTTAGTAAATTCCACCTTCACCCGTTGGATATATTCCGCGAGGGAATTGCCCGTGCATTTCCTGAACTTTCTTTCATACGTCCTTCGTCCGACGCCAACCTGCGTGCAGATTTCATCGACGGTAAAAATTCTCGTTGGATTTTTTTCAATTATTTCTTGACCCTTAAGCACGCTTGAATCCCCATGTCTTTTTTGTCCTAAGAAGATCATATAAGGATTCTGGCTCTTTCGTTCGATATCGATTTCAAACATTTTGGACGCCAGTATCGACATTTCTTTGCCTAAATGCTTTTCAATTACATACAAGATCAGGTTAAGATAGGAGTAACCGCCCCCACACGTATAGATGCGCGCTTCATCCGTAATAATCCGGTCATCAACGACGTCTACATCCGGGTAGATGGCCCGAAAGTCATTTTTTGCTGCCCAGTGTATTGCACATTTTCGTCCTGAAAGCAAGCCGGTCGATGCGAGAAAAAAGGATCCAACACAAAGAGAAACAATTTCGCAACCATTATTGTATTGCGATTGCACCCACGCGACATAGCACTCATTCTTTTTTGACGTGCTTGAAAAATCTCCACAAAGCAATGGGACCACAATCACGTCTGTTTTAGTGATCTCCCCGATCGTTCTGTTTACATTGATGTCATAAATTCCGTTGTTTAATGTTGTATTCTTAGTTACACCTACGATCTCTACGTCATAGAAACGCTCCCGTCCCTGATATTTCAGAAAGTCATTTACACGCGAAAAAATTTGATAGCTGCTGTCGATGCTCGTTATCGTCGCGTCGTTTAATGTCAGGATGGAAATGTGTTTCATTCAATAAAGTTATACCAATGTGCTGTCGTAATCAACCCGTAGGATTGACGTAAAGCCCCGGTACTACCTGGCGATTTTGCCAATAGCTTTACGTGTGAAATATTACAAACACTAAAGTACTGAAGAAATGAAAACAGTTGAAATTGTAATGATTCCTGTATCGGATCAACAAAAAGCGAAAGAATTCTATTTGAAGATGGGATTTCAATTAATTGCAGAAGCTCCCTCTCATCATGGTCAAACCTGGATTCAGCTAAGGTTGCCTGACCAAAACACCTCCATTTCGTTAGCGAAGTTTCACGGTATCATTCTGGAAACGGATGATATTGAAGGAGAGATCGGAAAATTAAAAATAAGAGAAATTTCGGTCGGAAAAATAGATAATACTCCTTGGGGGAGGTTTGCGTGGTTCAAGGACCTCGACGGGAATGGCTTATGTCTTCATGAGAAGTAATTTGCGGATTCCATCACATTTGTCATAAGCGAGAATTGTATTCAACTCCGTTGCTTGTGACCTGCAGACTGTAAACTCTCTTGGGAATGAATTTCATCTTCAATGATGAATGATTTTTGTTTTGCCGATCCGATTCCAGAGGTGAAACCTCTTTTCTAGGTCTATGTCAGCTAGCATACCGGAGACCGTCTGGACACATTTCTCAGTATTGGTATAATTTGTATTTATTGCAATACTGTTGTTGTTATAAGGCTCGTATCGTATCTGGTCAGTAACTGAGAACAATCCTACGGTCGGCACCTGCACGGCACTGGCCAAATGCATCATTCCGCTATCTGCGCCTATAAACATGTGGGTGTTCGCGATTACCGATCCAATTTGACGAATATCCTTGCTGTAAAATGTTGGCACTTTAAAGGATAATTTGGAGACGTTTTGAACGGGTAATACTTCAATGAAATTAAAATGCGGAAACTCGATTCTCAATCTATTGTAAAAGTCATTCCACCATGATTCCGAATAGCATTTATCACCAGTCGCGTAGGTAAACAGGCAGATGGTCTTTTTTCCGTTGGGTACTAGTCGATTTAAAATTCTATTTCCGGTGGAAACTTCAAAAGGATCTAACTTGAGATTCAACGTTGGGATCGGTTTGTCTTTTTGTGCAATACCAATTTTTTTCAAATGATTTCTGAAGTTATAGATTGGGAATTTTGCATGATGTTCGTAATCCTTGAATTTGGTTTTAAGAACTTCAATAACCTCACCCAGAATTTTGTGCCGTGAATTTGCAAGTCGAACTGACAGTCGACCTGATGAAGAACTTTGATCTACGTTAATGACCATGTCATATTGGTATTTTTTTATTTGTGTCCATGTATAGACATACTTAATCAAATGCTGAAATGGTCTTTTTGGTAACTGGATTATCCGATCTATATTTTCATAGTTTTCAAATAGAATTCGAGATAGATTTCCCTTCACAAATAAATCTATTTTGCAGTTGGGAAATATTTCTGCGACCTCTTGCAATAGCGGAGTAAGAAGCAACAAGTTTCCTAATTTGTGATTTGGCCGGCAAATAAGAATACGCCTAATTTTATGATTTCTGTTCAACCCTGTTTGTACACTAGCGCCGGAATTTCCCACGCCTTCTGCGACCTCAGGGAAAAAAGGTCTGGTCCAGCTAAATATGCTCTCCTGGAAGTTCATGTTTTAGATTTTATCGATCCAAGAATAAGGCACGATTCTGGAAAGATTCTGTGACGATTCTGGAGTGATTCTGGATACCCGTACCTTATTGAATGTATCCTTCATTTTAATTAGCTATGCGCGGTTCCCGATAATGTTCCAGGAATCCAGCAGTCAACTAGGTACTGTTGGTTCATCGTCACGCTAAGAAAGGAAGTGTGGTATCCACGATTGCTAATAACGCTCAGGTAAAAATTCCCGCTTATTACTATTTTTGTTAGCTATCTCAGTTTATTCAATATGTATCTTCCTTAAATTAAAGACATGATTCGAAACTACATCAAGGTGATGGTAAGGAATATGGTGAAGCACAAATTGTATTCCTTTATAACTATACTGGGACTCACCACGGGAATCACCTTTGCCTTGCTGATAGGGATCTTTACTTGGACGGAAATGCACGTTAACCAAAGTCTGCAAGATATTGACCGGCTGTATAAGCTTGAGACAAAATATAAGAATGACAATGGTAATCCGCTGTTCGTTCCGGTTCCCCTTGTTCCAAGGGCAAAACAATTGTATCCCGGAATCATTGAGGATGCCTATGGTTTCCTTGATCGTAACATAACCGTGTCAAAGGATGATAAGCATCTGCGGTTTCAAAGCATGATCGGTGACTCAACGTTCATTAACATTTTTGGATTTCGTGTTCTTTCGGGGGATGGGGACAGGTCACTCACGCGTCCTAATTCGATTGTCATCACAAAAAGCGTTGCGCAAAAATTCTTTGATCGGACTGATGTGGCAGGCGAAATGTTAGTAGTCGCAACCGAAGGCGGCGGGTTTAGGAACTACGAGGTAACGGCGGTGATCGCCGATCCCGAAAAAAAGAATTCCGTTACTGACCTGGTGAATATGGACGCGAAGGTTTTTCTACCCATTGCTAATGCTCCTGATTTTTCGCTGGGACAGGTTAACGCAGATGACTGGTTCATGCCCATCATCACTTACATAAAATTAACAGAGTCTGGCACGGCGACCGACGCTGCCAGGCTATTAAACGAAACACTTCGACGCGACGCACCGCCGGAAATCAGCACAACACAAGTTATTGAGCTGGCCCCGCTCTCTGATTATTACAGACTAACCAACAACGGTGCCGTACACAAGCTACTGGTGGCATTGAGCATTATTGTTGCGTTTATTCTCCTGCTCGCCGTCGCTAATTTTATTAACATCACCATCAGCGGCTCTTTCTCCAGATTGAAAGAGACCGGCGTTAGAAAGGTAATTGGAGGATTAAAGAGCCAGGTTGTTTTTCAGTTTATCACGGAGTCGATACTGTATGCTGGAATTTCGGGGATGTTTGGCTTGTTGTTATATGAAATCTTCAGAAACTATCTTGGACTTGTGCTTGCTTCTGAAATGCCGTCGGTGTTAGCATTGCCCTTGAGATTCTGGCTCATTGTCATTTTCTCGATTGTTCTTGTTGGATTGATCGCGGGTGGGTATCCGTCAGTTTACCTTTCAACAACCCATACCATCGAATCGCTGAAGGGGAAGTTCAAATCCGTTTCAGCGACGATAAATTTTTCACGGATACTGATAGGCATACAATTTTTGCTTTCGATTTTCATTTTGATAGGCGCTGTGATCATGTCGGGCCAGATCAGTTATTTCCTGGAAAAAGATCTGGGATATGATAAGAACGCTGTGTTAGTTGTTACATCGGCTCCAAGACTTTGGACTCCCGAGGGATTTGCAAAAATGGAAACGGCGAAGCAGGAACTTCTCAGAAGTCCCGCGATATCCGCAGTATCGCTATCAACCGGATCCCCCTCATCTCAGTTCAATATGAGCGACGATGTAGTCTATCCTGCCGGACGTTCCCCGCAAGAGGGTGTCACTGCCGCGGTGACTGGTACCGACGAGGACTTCGCCACCGTTTATGGCATGGAGATAGTCGACGGAAAATATTTCAGTACCCGGGGAGAGTCTCCTATTCCGTTTGGCATTGTGATAAATGAGTCTGCTAAGAAAGCTTTGTCTCTGCAGGTCGGGGATCAGGTGAAGCTGCAGGGAAGCGGGGATCAAGAATACCGAATTGTAGGCATCCTAAAGGACTTTAACTTTGAAACTCTCCATCAAGTGATAAGACCAGTCGTTATTGTACACACACGAGACTACATGTCGTTTCGCTTTTATTCTATCAAGCTTAACCCAGGAGATATTGCAAGACGTGTTGAAGAAATTGAAGCCGCCTGGCACCAGGCTTTCCCAGATGATGCCTTCGTAAGCTCGTTCGCCGATGAACGTATACAGCAGCGATACAAGACTGAAATGCAGTTGAAGAAGGCTGCGACACTTGCTTCCGTATTGATGCTGGTTATTGTAATGACAGGCGTTCTTGGGCTGGTCGCCCTTAATGTTGCCAAGCGAACAAAGGAAATTGGAATTCGAAAGGTATTGGGAGCATCGGCAGCACAGATTCTGCGTCTCATCAGTCGCGAGTATGTGATTGTAATGGTGATTTCTTTTTCAATAGGCATCTCGTTGGTATACATCTTTATTACTCAATGGCTTAACAACTTCGTTTATCATATTCCGTTGCAATGGTGGATGTTTGCAATACCGTCGTTATTTGTGTTTGTCTTAACGCTTTTCATCATCGCAGCACAGAGCATTAGCGCGGCGCGGGCGAATCCTGTGCATTCGCTTAAGTATGAATGACGTCTTTGGTCGGTAAATCAGGGTAATCAGGCGGTATCAGCTAATCGGAAATTAGTAAACGGTAACTGTAATTGTGTGTCTCTACGGATTGTGAGAAGGCTAGGGGGCTTGCGAGATAGTGATAGATCCGTACCTCGCCCATAATTTTCTTTTAACGGCCGTCATCGGACTGCTGACTGAAAAGTCGGAGTTGCAATTTCTGATAAAATTTTATTTGCAGCATCTTCTTGGTTTCTTGGTGTCTTTGGGACTTGGTGGCCTTGAACACCTCAATTTGCCACAGAGACACTAGGAGAAGGGAATCACGAAGTAGAATGCATATAAAATTGGTTGTAATTTTAAGTGAGACTTTTAGTCAGCCCCTTAGGCTGAGCGGCACGCGGGTGGGTTTGCGCGGTGAAGAACCCCGGTAAGCTTGCCTGAATTCAATTAGACCAGTAGAGATCACGTTGTTTATACGAGTCCCATGATCTCGCGGGGCCTTTAGTATAGTCAGCCACTCAGCTGTCGGTGTGCGGCAGTAACTACTCGTACGAAAACACTTTACCAAAATCTTCTTTCATATCAACAATGACCCAGCCCTTCTTTTGACCTTCTGTTAACGCCTTATCCAGTTTGCCGATGTGAGATTTCCTGTCATAGGCATATTCCCTTATGGAATCTGTGTGATGGAGGATCAATGAAAGGTTGGGACGCGTATTGGTGGATGTCCATTGCAACATCTGTAAATCGCCATCTGAATTGCCAAAAGCGAGTATTGGTTTGCGTCCAATGAATTGGTAAATGGCTATTGGCTTACCTACGTTATCGTCCAGGTGAAAGACTTCGGGCTTAAGCACAACATTGTAGGCGCTGTCCTTTTGGGTGAAATCCCCTTTAAACAGCGTTCCCACTACCTGTTCAGGAGGGATGTCATAAGCCTCATCGCTGAATGTTCGTATGAACATGCTGGACCCGCCGGACACGATATAGGTTTTGAATTGGTTTACCCGCAGGTATCGGAGCAGCTCGACCATCGGTTTGTACGTCAGTTCTTCGTACTTCCTATTGAATCGTTTGTGTCTTGCTGTATCCAGCCAAGCCGTTGCGCTCTTGTTGAACTCATCTATACCCATAGCTGTATGTGATATGGCCACAGCCTCCAAAATGCCTTTTTCGCCACTTTTCATAAATGTTTTCATGTCACCTGAGGCCAGCGCCTTGAGCTCAGGCTTTCTGAGCAAAGCAGGAGTTTTCTGAGCAATCTTTGTTGTTGCTTCAAGAGAGTAAACAACCTCGAAGTACATCGGCTGTTCACACCATAGTGTTCCGTCGTTGTCGAATGTGGCGATACGCTCTTCCGCGGGTACGAATTTTGAATTTCCTTCAGTCGTTACCTCTGTTACGAAGTTGATAATTTTCTGCTTGGTTGCAGTTTCGTTCCAGGACGGCAACGGGTCGGAGACGACGCTCGTTGAATCGGCCATTGCCGTCTCCCGTTGCGTAGTTTTTTCACACGAGTTGAAGAGTATCGTGTAACCAATCAGAATTATAAATACATGTGGTTGTTTCATTATTATTTTAGTATCGGCTTGAATACAGAACCGGGGACGAAATCATAAATTTGGAACGATCGCTTTCAATGTAAATGCACGGACCAATCCTGAGCTTCTGTTCGAACCCACTTGGGTCTCTTCGATATAATTTATTCGTAAAGAACTGGCCATTTGTTTCCTTAATAGCGTGCGCACTACCATCTATAAAATAGGCAGAGGAAGGGACTGCGGCGCCACGGTAGCTTTTCCTTTTCAGGCTTACTAATTTCTGGAATCCAATTATTTAAATCATCTAGCATTGCTTGCACATTGTTCATTTATTTGTCACTTGGAGCCTACTTTATTCATCGCCTCAACCTGTTTTTGTATGTTATCCAGGCTCCAGTCGCCGGGTGCTTGACTTGGCGGAAAATCCCTGAAGGTTCCCAGGAATCGAATAGCAAATTGTTGAATAGGTGTAACGACAAATGCCCGGTCGATGTACCAGTCATAGTAAGTATTAGAGCCCTGCAATGCTTTCTCAAATGGATCCCTGCGTAAGTTGAACAGATAGGGAGCACGCAGATGAACGAAAGGCTCTAGCCAAATTTGCAATTTGTCTCCACGGTTTTCAAGAAAATTAACTTTCCAATCATTGTAGCGGATGGCAGCAACTTCTCCTCCGTCATTGACATAGACAAATCCTTCCCGTGCAGATTGTTTCGATTTACCCGTTAAGTAATCCAGCTGGTTCTTGCCATCAATATAGTTTTTATAGTTGCGGCCATTCAGTGATACACCCTTCATAAGCTCCGCGGAGATGTTCGGGTTCCCGGCAATGGCAGCGAATGTTGGCAGCCAGTCTTCATGTGCAACAATACCATTCAACGTAACGCCTGCTGGAAACTGACCAGGCCAGCGAACAAAGGCAGGTACTCTGTATGCGCCTTCCCAGTTTGAGTTTTTCTCACCGTGAAATGGCGTTGTGCCAGCATCCGGCCAGGTGTTGTAGTGTGGACCATTATCTGTTGAATACAGCACAACTGTGCTATTGGCGATCCCGAGATCATCCAGTAGCTTCAACAGCTCGCCTACATGCATATCATGTTCCACCATTCCATCGCTGTATTCATCTTGCCCTGAAATTCCCCGATTCTCTGCTTTAACGTGCGTACGAAAGTGCATACGTGTACTGTTCCACCAACAGAAAAAGGGTTTGCCCGCGGCCTGCTGCTTTTTGATAAATTCTTTTGCTGCCGCCAGTGTTTCACTATCGACAGTTTCCATTCTCTTTTTAGTTAACGCGCCGGTATCTTCGATTTTCTGCCCACCTTTTCCGTCCGCCGTACTATGAATAACACCTCTGGGACCAAATGCCTGCTTGAATGTTTTACCATCGGCCATCTTCAGGTCTTTGGGATAATCTTCATTCTCAGGCTCTTCTTCCGCGTTAAGGTGATATAGGTTTCCGAAAAATTCATCGAAGCCATGCATCGTTGGAAGGTGTTCATCACGGTCGCCCTGGTGGTTCTTGCCAAATTGTCCAGTAGAGTACCCCAGGCTTTTCAAAACGGTAGCGATGGTAACATCTGTCTTTTGCCAACCTTCCTTGGCTCCGGGCATACCTACCTTGGTCATACCTGTTCGCACGGGAACGTTTCCCGCTATAAAAGCAGCCCGGCCTGCCGTACAGGACTGTTGTCCATAGTAATCGGTGAAGGCCAAGCCTTCTCGTGCAATTCGGTCAATGTTGGGTGTCATGTAACCCATCATGCCCCGGTTGTTGTGGCTAATGTTCCAGGTGCCGATGTCGTCACCCCAGATGACGAGGATGTTAGGTTTTTTTTGTTGAGCGTTCACTGTTACAGCAATCACAAGCGTGAGCGCGAACAGCCAGGAGATTTTTTTTACGATCATAGGGTTGATTGATTTGTGTTTTACTTCCACTGTTAGTTTCGATTTGAAAGAATTCCTTGTTTGAATAAAACCTCGAAGGTTACCCCGATTTTGGTTTTACTTTGGAAATGAAGCCGTTAGCTTGCACCAGAAATTTACTAAAATCAAAAGCACCATCCAGGGAATGCTGGAATACGGGCCGGCCATGCTTTTTGAGTTGAGTAAAGGCTGCCGAAATGGCGGCCATTACGAAAAACAACGAGAAATGATTCCCACGCATTTTCAGTATTCTTGCATCGTGATCGACTTATTCGTTCAGTAACATAGGCATCGGGTTACATATGGAGAACTCTGCGCGGCTGTGTATTCCGGATCGCATGAGTCCTCTCCCACGTTATCTCTGAGACGTCACTGCGACAAATAATGCTGCGACTCCCAGTGGGAAGATCGGCAAAAAAACCGAAGGTTGTATTTTTCGTCATCAAATTTTTTTAAACATCAATGACAACCACCGCTCGAACAAAAATTTTTTTGACCCGCTGTCCGAATACGATCAAGTGCCGGCAGCCAAGATCAATTGCTTGTCCGATAAAGTGGGGCGGGCATCCCACACCACTCCCTGGCTAACCGTGTAATTGAAAATACTACTACCTGGTGAACATCAGGCCAAAGTCTAATGTGAGGTAGGGCTGGCTATTCAGCTCCGACGTTTTAAAAATTAGGTTTGCTTTCTTCCAACAATCCGTTAAAGATGTTGCCATTCGGTTGGGATAATTGCTCGTTATCCTAAAAATTAACCTTTCATTGATCGCAGGTGTATATATAGAATGTAAAAGAGATCCAAAAGCGCGGCCACGCAATCTCTATAAGTCGCCCTCACGCTGCTCATCACATCGTGATACCAATTTCAGTACCAACTGACCTTACAAATTGTGCAGCTTTTTCGTATTCAACTGCCGTCGGTAAATGCTCAAGCATCAAAGGGATGTTGTTGAGTTTGCTTAGTTCCGTCAGATATACGCGATAGTCTAACTGACCTAAGCCGGGCCTGCACTCTTCAAACTGTGTTGAATAAGCGTCTTCTTTTAACACAATATCCTTTCCATGACAACTTCTGATGAGCGGCCCCAGGTTTTTAAAACATTCCTGGATCAGTGCAGCGTTGGAATAGTAAGCCTTCGGACTGTTAATAATATTTACGGGATCCATGTGAACGGCAAACTGTTTGTGATTCACCGCTTTGATTATCCTCAGGTAAGAATTGACTGAATCGGGATGAATCCACGGCATGAACTCTAACGTGAAATAAGTGCGTGTGGGTTTTACTTCGATGATGATTTTTCGGGTTACTTCTACAATCTGATCGAACGTTGTGTCTGAAAGATTGTCTTTATGAGGCCCAGCCCAATGATCAGGATTTTTTGAACCGCTGATGTTTACGCAACAATTTGCTCCGATGGATTCTGCCAATGCCAGGGAATCAACGCATTTTCTAAACGCCTCCTTGGCGACTGTCTCCTCGGAGCTCAAGGGATTACTCCAAGCTCCAACTTCAGCAATAACAATGTCTGCTTTTCTGGCTGCTGCGGCAAATGCATTGATTACGTCGGTCGTTGCACCAGTCTTAAGCGGGCAATACGCGGCCCTGTAACGTTGCTTCTGAATAGCCGCTATCCATGCTTCAGGGTCATCGATGGGTTCAAACAACGGACCTCCCAACCGAACTTTCCGGCTTTGAGCGGTGGCAACGGTAGGGGTGAGTGCTGCAAGCGATGCGGCAGTCAGTGATTGTTGGATAAAGCTTCGGCGATTCATAGGTATTTAATTCAGTCCACGCGGTGGTGCTGGTCTATTACTTTTTATTGACTGCGTTTATTTCGCTCTTCGAGCAATTCATTCCACGTCCATGGATCATTTCGCCCGTGCGTCTCCGCCCGGACCTTCTTAACATGTTCGGGTGTAACGATGACCCACTTCAGGTAGCCCTCGTTCATTTTCGGGAAACTGCGCATACCCAAGTCGTAGCGTACATAACTCAGTACTGCGGCTATCCATTCATCAGTATTCATACCCATGGGCGGCATAGGATCGGTATAAATATGTCCATCAACCGGTCCTGTCAGCCCGTGTAGCATAATTTTAATAACCTCATCCTTATTTTCAATAAGCTTGAATTTGCTGATTAAGGGTGGGGCAATATTGGTATGAAGACCTTGCCCCTCAGGACCATGGCACGTCGTGCAACGCGATTGAAAGATGATGGCCCCTTGGATGACAGATTGCCGGGCTGCCGTATCCAGAGCCATGAGTTTATAACCATAACTGCGTGCCTCTTCGGTTTTTTTCAAACTTGCCTGCACGCCCATCAGCAATTCGTCATCCGGGTTCTGACTGAGGATTCTTTGGATAATTGGAGTGGCTTCTTCCGACTGCGCCAGACTTAGCGACAGCAACAACTGCGATTGCAAATCTCGACTTGTATGAGCGCTAAGCCGGTCCATTTCAGCGAGCACTTCGGGATCCGATTTTCTTAACATCGGTTCGCTGAGCCGGATCGCCGCCTTAACGATTTGGACATTCTCATCTTTTAACACCTTAATGATTGTTGTTTTGTCTAAGGCATCAAGTCCCTCAAGAGTCCACAATGCGTGCAATCTTCCTAACATAAATGGGTTTCCTTCAGAATCTGTTGCCTTTCTAACAAGCGACGCGACAACTGATCGGTCTCCGCGAACAATGAGTTCCTTTTGCGCATTGTCTCGCCACCAGCCGTTGGGATGATCCAGGTATGCAACGAGCTGGCTGGCGGTTGCATCGAGCAGAGTCGGACGTTTGCCTCGTGCCATGCCGCTATAAACGAGCCGGTAGATTCGCCCGCGTCCAATGTTCTTGTGCAACCCCTTATCCATGATCTGATCGTACAGAAAGCTTCCCGGCTGCGCCCACGTCGATTCCTGAATAATTCCCCGATACATGTCCACAATGTAGACGCACCCATCTGGACCTGTGTAAGTATTGATGGGTCGAAAATTCATATCTGTTGAGCTAATAAATTCATCGTGTCGGTAGACATTGGTGAGCGAGACCTTGCCATCATTCTCTTTGACATATGCCCTCCGTATAAAACGCCCGACCGGCTCCGCTACAAGGTAGTTGCCATACATTTGCTTTGGCAACCTATCACCTCTGAATACTGACTGGCCCGTTACTGAGGTAAAGCCAAACATCGTGCTGTCGGGTCGTAATGTGCGGGGACCGCCGTTGATGTCAGGGGTTTTTATCATAGGCCAGACCTGATCAAACTCCTCATCAAAGGATCCTTCCAAGTCGAGCTGACCATAAGATGGATTGATCTGGAAACCCGAAGCCGCAACGCCGGAGGCAGCGCGGCTAAAAAATACACGTCCCTGATCATCGTGTGTAATACCCCACTGCCCATTAGAACCGCCATGAAGCGTATCGACTATTAATTTTCCTTCCCGGTATTTGAATCGAACCGGATCGATCGTTACATAGATCCAGTTGTCAATGTTCCAGTCCAGTCCGCTTCGCTGATGTTCAATATTTCCGTAGGCACGTTTCGGATTTTCATAAACTGGTCTCTTCTCATCGGCCTTGCCATCGCCGTCGGTATCCTTATAGGCGTAGATGTTATAAGAATTAGTCTCGTTGACGAACAGTTCATGTCCGACGCAAAGCAACATGCGAGGCGCCAGGAGACTGTCGATAAAGACCGAGCTTTTGTCCATCCTACCATCGTCATCCATGTCTTCCAGGAGCATGACCCTGCTGCGCGGTTCTTCCTGTCCTTTCGCATCAACGGTTTGCATATACGTCTCCATCTGTGCAACATACATCCGACCATTGCCATCCCACGCAATGGCTACAGGCTCCACAATCATAGGTTCGCCAGCTACCAATTCCAACCGATAGCCTTTAGGTAAGCGGAACGAACTGAGAGCTTGTTCAGGGGATTGCGGAATTGTTATGGGTGTTTGGCTAACCACATGGGGAGTGGTAAATGGATCTTCAACCTTGCCCTTTGAATCCGATTGGCAGGTCGTTATTGTTGACAAAAGGATGCATACCGGAATGATCAGAGCCCCTTCATGTCTCCACTTTATAGATGTCCTTCTCATGCAATTTCGCCGCATTTATGGGTACCTACTACAAATATACCCCCGTTCAATTTGATGGCTAATGCCGTTAACATTAATGGCATGAGCGTCAGACCACCTTAGGGTAAGCCATAAAATACCAACAAATTTTTGTTCGCTCAACCCAAAAAAGTACTAATATTCCTCTATAACTAAACACCTTGGTGTCCGGGTCGCTTTCCAAATGTCACTACTTAAAATAAATATTCGCAGCACGCAGGTTATAATAACAGCCTGTTTCATAGCACTCCTGATGCTGGTGTCAACTTGTGAATTCACTAAAAGTGACGATGGATTATCAGGTATCGTTCACCCTTCAGGCGAGGAATTTGCGGGCACGGGAACTTGTGACCAGTGTCATCAGTCCATCGCGGACTCCCATGCATTGACACCACATGCTCGAACCTCGGGTGTAGGAACATTGGAAACCGTACTGGGCAGTTTCGATTCGGGGAAGAATACTTTTATCCTGAACGACAGATTAAAGGTCTCCATGGAGAAGACGCCAGATGGACTGTTCCAGCGCGCATTTGTTGCAGGGAAAGAAGTCGACAGGAAACCGATCGATATTGTTATCGGGTCTGGCCGGCAAGGACAAACCTACTTGTTCTGGCAGGAGAATACCCTCTTTCAGCTTCCTGTATCCTATCATGCTTCTTCTGACAGTTGGAGCAACAGTCCGGGTTACCCAACCGATCAGATTCTTTTTAACAGGAGCATTTCCGCACGGTGCCTGGAATGTCATAGCACCTATTTAAAAATTGGAAAAACAATCGATGGACATGAGACTTTTGACAGAAAGCAGGTGATCCTCGGTGTTGATTGCGAACGATGTCATGGTCCCGCCGCCAAACATGTTACCTTTCACCAAAAAAACCCGGGCGAGGACAAAGGACAATATATTACTAACCCCGCCCAATTAACAAGAAAGCAAAAACTGGATAACTGTGCACTTTGCCATTCTGGCATCCGCAACAATTTTATGCCATCTTTTTCATATAAGGTCGGCGACGATCTGGACGATTTCTCGTTGCCAACGCAACCTGCGGACAGTGGCGCGACGCTGGATGTACACGGAAACCAGTATGGATTGCTCACTTCCAGTAAGTGCTTTCGGATGAGTACTATGGATTGTTCGTCCTGTCATAACGTTCATACCAGAGAGACTAGCAAGCTGGAGTTATTTTCAGCGCGATGCATGAACTGCCACAAAAGGGGAGGAGACAACTTTTGCAAACAACGAGAGTTTCCAGGTCTGGTGCTGAGCAAAAACTGTATCGATTGTCATATGCCGGCATTACCTTCCAGACAAGTTTTTTTGCGTTCGTCCGGCAACAGATCAACACCTTTCTTTGTGCGTACCCACCTCGTTGGGAATTATGAAAGGCAGGTTAAATTATTTATTGAAAAAATCACGACGAAAAATTTCCCTGCGAAATAGTCGCGTAAGAAGGGATTTCCACGCTGCGAAACCAAACGAGCGGTTATGACAAACGCGTATCGACAACGTTACCGTGTCGCTAAGCTTTGTTTTCGCTGATTCTTTGCCTACGCCGTTCTGACAAACTGTCGTGAGTCGTGACTAATGGTTGCACCTTGGTGTCTTTACCTTTTTCCCTTTCTAGCTTTGGAGCATAGACACTTTTAGCATCGCAATACTTTGGTCTATAGTGGCATCAATTTGAAGTATGTTGAGGTTAGTTGGAATTAATCGCCTTGTTTCTAAGGAATAAGAAAAAAGGACTTGCGTAATCAGGTGTTTACATATATATTTATGTAATCAAGTGTTTACATATTGTGTAAAATGGAAACAAGACGCGACGTATTTCAGGCCATTGCTGACCCAACCAGGCGACAGATAATCAGTCTCATCGCCCATAAATCCATGAACCTGAATGCTATTGCAGAACATTTTGAAGTCACCAGGCCAGCAATCTCAAATCATATAAAAATCCTGTACGAGTGCGGGATAATAAGCATAGCACAAACCGGCCGGGAGCGCTTCTGTAGAATCCAACCCAAGAATTTGAGGGAGGTGGCTGATTGGGTAGAGACGTTCAGGGAGTTGTGGGAACAAAAACTGGATTCGTTCGAAGAGTATCTGAATGCCTTACACTCTAAACGCAAAAAAAATGGAAAAGCAAAACGACGCAGAAAATCGCACATTGACACTAAAAAGAACCTTTAATGTACCAGTAAAACTCGTTTGGGAGGCTTGGACCCGGCCGGAGCATATAGCACAATGGTGGGGACCGAAAGGTATGAAAACGAAGATTGTCGAGCATAATTTCAAGGTTGGTGGAAAATGGAAGTATGTGATGGCCATGCCCGACGGAAGCGAATTCATTGGAGAAGGTGTCTATTCCATGATTGTTACGCTCGAGAAAATATTTTCGTCTGCCAACTTCAGGCCGATGACAGAAGGTGTAGAGATACAGGCAATATTTGAGAAGAATGGAGACAAAACTAATTTCACATTCAATGTCATCCACCCCACGGACGAATATTGCAGACAACAGGAGAAGATGGGCTTTTACAACGGTTGGGGTTCAACTTTTAACAGATTGGAAGAATTTGTAAGTACGTTGTGAGTTGGACCTGATAAGATCAAATCCAGGTCGGCAGATACGATTCGCACCCCTGGTATTCAGCGAATCATTCTATGAATGAGTTAAAAGCTCGCCCTGATCAACGGCGACTATAACTGAACAAGCTACTGTACTGACGGAGGCGTGACGATCCACGACTGTTGCATTGTATTCATTATAGAAAAGTGTAAATTAAAAACAATACCATCGTCAAGTTAGCATGCTTATTAAGCTTGATGAAGAGGTAAGGAAGACCCTACACCGGATGGAACGCAGCGAATCAATAGTCAACTGCTCAGCATATAAAGACGGCTCCAAGGTTTCAGATATTGAAATAAAAGATATCCGCGACGAGCTTCAGAAGCCGAACCAGTTTATATGGATCGGGCTCCATGAGCCAGGCGCCGAAACATTGGACAAATTTCAGCGGGAGCTTGGTCTTCATGAGCTAGCCATCGAAGATGCACACCGCGCTCACCAGCGACCCAAGCTAGAGGCTTATGGCGATTCATTATTCATTGTGTTCCGAACCGTTCAGATGGTTGACCATAGAATGGAATTTGGTGAAACACATTTCTTTCTTGGAACAAATTTTCTTGTTACTATTCGGCATGGATCTTCAAAGACGTATACTCAAGTCCGGACCCGTTGCGAGAGTACGCCGCACTTATTGCGCAAAGGGCCAGGATTTGCGCTCTATGCCGTGATGGACGCGATCGTCGACCAGTACTTCCCTGTCATTGACGCGCTGGAAACTGAATTGTCAGCATTGGAGGAACACGTCTTCCACGAAAAATACAGGCGCGAAACAACCGCTAAATTTTATGAACTAAAACGCCAATTGCTCGATGTAAAACGCGCCGTCTCGCCTTTGATTGACATTTGCAACCGTTTAATGCGGTTCGATCTTAAACTCATTGATGAAGAAACGCGACCTTACTTCCGGGATGTGTATGATCATGCCATTCGCATCAATGAAATGATCGACAATCAGCGTGAGCTCCTTTCTACTGCAATGGAGACCAACCTTTCACTTATTTCGATTTCACAAAGTGAAGTATCAAAGCGGTTTGCCGGATGGGCTGCATTGATCGGGATACCCACGATGATTGTAGGAATCTATGGAATGAATTTTAAGTTTATGCCCGAATTGAATTCGCGATGGGGATATCCGTTGGTAATGACTGCAACCATTTCTTTATGCGTATTTCTTTACGTGAGGTTTAAAAAGTCAGGCTGGCTTTGACAGCATACGTCAAACTTCAAATGGATCTGGTCTCGAAACTTCACCAGCCCTTTAAAAAAAAAGAAAGATGCTTAATTCAATTTCTCATTAAAGAAATCAAGCGTCCGTTTCCATGCCAGCTCTGCCGCCGCCTTATCATATCGTGGCGTCGTATCGTTATAGAAGCCATGGTTTACGTTCGGATACATGTGCGCAGTGTATTCTTTCTTGTTCTCTTTGAGCGCCGCTTCGTACGCAGGCCAACCTTCGTTCACGCGTGTATCGAGTTCTGCATAGTGCAAAAGCAGAGGAGCCTTAATCTTTGGAACATCTTCCGCTGGGGCTTGGCCACCATAGAACGGAACTGCTGCCGATAAGTCTGGTATACGCACCGCCATCATATTCGCGATCCATCCTCCAAAACAAAACCCTACGACACCGACTTTGCCAGTACAATCTTTATGGCTTTTCAAAAACCCTGCAGCTGCAATAAAATCTTCTAACATTTCATTTCGGTCGCGCTTACTTTGCATTGTTCGACCTTCATCGTCATTACCCGGATAACCGCCCAAGGGACTAAGCATGTCAGGTGCTATCGAGACAAATCCGGCTAATGCAGCCCTCCTTGCGACATCTTCAGTGTGTGGATTCAAACCTCGGTTTTCATGGACCACCACTATGCCAGCCAGTTTTCCCTTGGCGTCAGCAGGTTTTGAAAGCAAAGCCTTGATAGTGCCAGCACCCTTCGGGGATGGATAATTGATGAATTCAGATTTAATTCTTGGATCATTCTGCTGAATCTGAATTCTGCCATTATAATCCGGCATGAGAAAACTCATAAGGGACGCTACGGTAACACCGCCTACAGCATAAGTTGAAAGCTTCTGCGCAAACTCCCGCCTGTCGATCCGGTTGTGGGCATAATCATCATAAAGATCAAACACTTCCTGTTTGATATCTTCTTTCTTGATCTCATTCATAGAATCATGGATGCGTTAATGGTTAAATTTAGGGATTAACTTTTACCACCGCTACTCCAGTCATCAAAAACACTTCAAAAGATTTGCGGCGGTACGAACCTGAAAGGCATGAATTCCTGAACCCAATGCTCATTTGATCCAGCACATCTCAGGTTTTTATTAAAAATTCTTTTTGCATAAATCAAGATACTTTCTGCATAAGGACTCACGCTTGCCGGTTCCGTTTGACCACCCAAAACAATTACTTATTACCATGAAAAAATTTAAGTACGTCATGCTGTTTTTTGCAGCATTCTTTTTTTCCGCCTGTTCCGAATCCGAAGGTTTTGGTTACGGGGACAACCCGGGCAAGAAAACACCTTTCCGGAATCATTCCAATGCGATCGTTCTTCAGTGGAACACAGTTACCCTGGAAACGATGCAGGGACCTACCTATGATCCGATGATCGCCTCGCGAATTTTTGCGATGGTCCATCTTGCCATTCATGATGCACTAAATGGCATTGCACCTGTCTTCGAAACTTATACCCTACAGCAGCAGGACAAGAAGGCCGATCCTGTGGCCGCGGCTTCAGCGGCAGCGTATACCGTGCTTGTCGAATCGTTTCCGGCCAAGAAGCAACAACTGGATGCAGCGCTTGCACAAGCCATTAATGGTATTAAATCGGCTGATGCAAAAGAACGCGGTCTGGCTTTAGGAAAAATCGCAGGCGAGGCAATTGTTGCCTTGAGAAGTGATGATGGTGCATTCCAGAATCCAATTGCTGAAATTAACAATCCACAGTTGCCAGGACTTTACCAGCCTGTCCCTCCGACGCCGTTTGTTTATGCACCTTTCTGGGCGACGTTGGAAACCTTTGGACTGGAATCACCAGCACAGTTTCGAATCGCAGCAATGCCTGAAATAAATAGTTCGGAGTATACCGCACATTTCAACGAAGTAAAGCAGAAAGGATCAAAGGAAAATGATACCCGCACTGCCGAGGAGACTACGATTGCTAAGTTCTGGTACGAATTCTCAGAGATCGGATGGAACCGCGTTACAGCGACAGTCGCTGCTGACAAAAATCTCGACCTGCTCTCAACGGCACGCTTGTTAGCACTAGTAAATATAGCGCTTGCAGATTCATACATTGCGGGTTGGGATTCCAAGTTCCATTATAATTTCTGGCGTCCATATACAGCTGTACGGGCAGCTGGCACTGATGGAAATGATAATACAACGGTAGACGCTTCCTGGGAGCCTTTGATGAATACGCCTCCCGTGCATGATTATCCATCCACGCACAGTACTCTTGGCAACGCAGCGGCTACTGTCCTGAATGCAATAGTTGGCAGCAACACCGGCTTCACTATGACCTCGACTAGTGCAGAACCTGCGAACAGTACACGAAGCTTTGTGAATTTCGATCAGGCTGCCCAGGAAAATGCTGATTCCCGCGTCTTTGCAGGGATTCACTTCCGGTTCTCATGCGAGCGAGGGCTTGAACTCGGAAAAAGAATTGGTGACTGGACTGTTGAAAACCGTCTTAAACCCAACGGCAAGGGCCTTTAATTTGTGTAGGAAAGCGAGGTTGAGAGTTGATTATTGAGTGTTGAATTCTGACTATTTAATACTCAACAATCAACATTCAACCTTCAATTTTGATGCTTTCTGGTAAACGAGAATGCCACGAAGGCGCTAAGACATTAAGTAGTACAGGGTTGAACTAAGAGATGCTTTAATCAGCGTCTCTTTTTTTGTTCCAGAGATTTATCAAGTATGAGGCATTATTTGGTGCGTCCGTGTAACGAAATTCCACGTTACCCGTTCGAGTACACTGATAAATCTCCGTTAGAGTGAAACGATCGGAAGTAAAGGCTGATATTGAATCCTCCCTAGGGTCCCTGTTAACGAAAGCTCAGAACGCAAAACTCACAACGTCTGCAGATTTCGGAAGCTTTTTCTGCTCAATTGAAAATTTTGACAACTTTACTGTCGTACAGCGCAATTTCGAGAATTTCGGCGAACCGATGAGCATTCCCTTCTCTTGTGAGGAGCCCAACGTGCAGATGATATTCTCGCTAGACGGGCAGTCGGCCTTTAACGACCGATTCGATCCGTTTCTGTTATCACCGCTGAGTCACTGCATTAATTTTTTCAAGTATTACGAGTGCTGGAATTTACTGGATGCGAATTCACGTCAGCATGATATCACATTTCGTTTGAAGAAAAGTTTTTACACGGACTTGATTTCGAGCTATCTGTCGTTGTCAGAGGATCGACTTCCAGGGATGATCCTTTATGAAAAGGAGTTTAATACCATCAATCAGCATGTTTCCGCGGATGCCGGAGTGCTGGGCATTCTTAAGAATATTTTGGATTGTCCCTTCAAAGGGGAGATGAGATCGGTTTTCATCCGTGAACACGTTCGTGCCCTCCTCACTTTGCAACTGTTTCACTTCAACCCGATTGTAAGTGGAAAAGAGAATCGACATGATAGTAAGATCACAAAACGCGATGGGGACATTTTGCAGGACGTAAAGGACTATATCGACAATCATTTTCTAGATCCAGCGTCCCTTGAAACTCTCTCAAAACATTTTGGAATCAACGAGTTCAAATTGAAGTATGGTTTCAAAACGCTATTCGATACCTCGCCGATGAGATACCTTCAGTACAAGCGTCTAGAATATAGCCTCTTCCTATTGCGCCAGTCCGATAAATCAATTAAAGAGATTGCGGATGCAGTCGGATATTCGCATGCTGCAAATTTTACTACTGCATTTACCAAGACGTTCGGCAATTCACCGTTGCATTACCGAACATCCCGTGAGGTCTATGCTGCCTCCTAACGAGACCTCCTGGTTCTATTATCCTTTTTTTTGGAACCCTGCTTTTTCCATCGATCTTATTACTCCAGCTCACTGAAAGATCGATAAACACTTCTACTCTGGAATTGTTTACAAAATATACGCAAAAAGCGCATTGGGGATAGCCGGTGGGTTGTAGGTGGATTGAAAACCTATGCGTGTGATAATTGTACCATACACACTTTTATATATAGCCACACGCACACGTATATATGACGGGAAGCGAATCTCTTTTCCTCAAACGAATCGAAAAAAATTTTAGAAATTTTTCCAGAAAACGACTTCGCAATCCCGCCTTGTTTTTAAGAATATTTTACTCTAAACTTGTCGAGCAACCTGATCTAGACCGTTTCACATGTTCATTACTCCCCATAATGATGAAAAAATTTTAGCGGCACTCCGCGAGGGTGATGAGTCAGCTTTTCTAAAGATTTATGACGAATACTGGTATAAAGTTTTTCTGATCGCGTATAAAAGACTCGGCAAGAAGGATATTGCCGAAGAATTAACACAGGATCTGTTTTTAAAACTTTGGGAAAAACGCGGAAGCCTGAGGCCCCAGAAAATTGACAGCTACCTTTTTGTTTCCATCAAAAACTCGGTTATTGATCATATTCATTCTGGTATGGTGGCAAATAAGTATCTGGATTTCTATAAGGCGTTTGCTGAATTAAGTTGCACTGGTACGCAGGATATTGTGGAGTATGATGAACTCTCGGAAGCAATTGAGCACGGATTGTCAAAACTGCCAATCAAGACGCAAAGAGTATTTAAGCTGAGCCGCCTGGATGGTTGGACACCGAATAAGATTGCCAAACACTTAAATCTTGCGGAGAAAACCGTTGGCTACCACCTTACCAAATCTCTTAAGTATATGCGCACATACCTACGTGAGTATCTGTTGATCAGTCTGCTCTTCGTGCAATTCTAGTATTCTTCACGCGCGATAAATTTATTTTCTAGTTTGAGGATTTTTCCCCCGCTGCCCGTCTTTAGCATATCAATCAACAGTGATCAGAATGACTAAAGAAGAATTTGAGGAATTATTGACCAGGTATAAGACCGGTAATTGCTCCGAAGCAGAAATTGAAAAAATAAATGCATGGTTCGAAAGAATCTCAAATGATAAACTTGCGCTAAGTGGAGAGGAAAAAGAACAAGTCCACAAACGAATGTTGCATTACATTCGCCATTCGCTTCCGAGTACGATTGAAGTAAAAAGAATAAGCTCCCAACGCTTCCTATTGTTCAAAATAGCAGCCGGATTAACACTGCTGGCGCTTATTAGTTACTTGTTAGTTCATCGGGCAGTCGTTCTTCCATCACAGGACTTAGGATCTAGTCCACGTTCATTAGACCTTGTCGAGCGTAAAAACGCCACCCAATACGTTGTAGCGATAAAACTTCCTGACTCCAGTACTGTTGAATTAAAACCAAACGCCGAAATCTCGTATTCAAAAAAATGGGATGGTCAGACGCGTGAAGTTTATTTAAATGGAGAAGCTTTTTTTGAGGTTATAAAAGACAGCAGCAGGCCGTTTTATGTATATGGGGGCGCAATTGTGACCAAAGTACTCGGTACAAGTTTCTCGGTAAAGGCTTCCGCAAATTCTAAGAGCATTGAGGTGTCAGTTCACACAGGAAAGGTTTCGGTTTATGAGGATCCCCGAAAAAATAGGTCCTCTGACCATGGTAATGACGCCAGCGGCGTAATCCTGACGCCGAATGAGAAGGTAGAATATTTCGTACAGGATAAACACTGGGTAACAAGTTTAGTCGAACAACCTCGATCACTGCCAGCCTCTAATAAAGCAGTCGACTTTGTGTTTAGCAGCACGCCGGTGAGCGAGATCGTGGCAAACATCGAGCGAGCCTATTCTATTGATGTTATCATTGAAAGCGAGGCATCATATGACTGCACGTTTACGGGTGATGTTTCGATGATGGAGTTGTATGACATGCTGGATGTTATATGTAAATCCACAGGGACCAACTATGAAGTAAAGGGTACAAAAATCTTGATTACCGGAAGAGGATGTGAATAGTTAACGAGAAATAATTATAACCTAAATCCAACTGATATATGACAAAAAAAATTACTTAAAGTAAGGTCGGCAATATTCATTGCCGACCTGGAGTCCTTGGGCATCGTGCCTGATGTCCAATGTGTCTTGTTCCTAAATTTTCTATCCAAAAACAAAACTCCATAAGTTATGAAAAAACTACATCGGCAGCAATGCCTATATGATGTAATGCTGTTTATCATGAAAATCTCGATTACACCGTTCTTAATCGTTTCGTTGTTTAGTTCTTTGGCGTTTTCCAACGGCTCGACAGCACAAGGCATCCTGGATAAGGAAGTTACCCTTCGGATTGAGAATATTCAGCTAAAAAGTGCATTGAACAGAATTGAAAAACAAGTCGGGGCTAAGTTCGCATATAGTCCCAACATCGTGCGCGATCTGGAAAAGGTCACCCTGAATGCTAATAAGGAAAAATTAGGTGATTTGTTAAGTGAGTTGCTCACACCCATGGGCATATCATTTCAGGTGATCGCAGATCGCATATCGTTATTTAAGACACCGAAAGATCCAAATTCTGCATCGTTGACAGCGGAAAGCTATGTTGACCCAGATGTGTTCGTGGTTTCCGGAAAAGTTACGGATGAAAGTGGTGCACCTTTGCCCGGTGTGAACATCCTCATCAAAGGCACCACACGAGGAACTACTTCCGACGCGCAAGGTGATTTCAGCATCGAAGTTGACGATGAAAATGCCGTACTCGTATTTAGTTTTATAGGCTATGAGTTGCAGGAAGTGAGTGTTGGCAACAAAACTGAGGTCAATGTGTCCTTGCGCCCCGATATCAAAGCCCTTCAGGAGGTTGTCGTTATCGGGTATGGTACACAAAAAAAATCTGACCTTACCGGTTCAGTAGGAACCGTTAAGGAAGCTGAAATCCAGGAGCGCCAATCACCTACCGTTTCGCAGGCATTGGCGGGAAGAGTTGCCGGTGTGTCGGTAAATGTTAACTCCGGTCGGCCTGGGGGTCAATCCAATGTAAGAATTCGTGGGTTCAGTTCCATCAGCACGTCCAACAACCCATTGTATGTTGTCGATGGCGTGATCTTGCCAGTAGGGACACAGACAGATGGATCGATGGCCTTGAATAATGCCATTGATAATATTAATCCAGCCGACATCGCATCTGTTGAAATATTGAAGGATGCTTCTTCCACTGCGATTTATGGTGCGAGGGGAGCAAATGGTGTCATCATCATTACAACCAAGAGAGGCAGTACGACAGGGGGCAAGGTAACCTATGACATGCAGATGAGCGTGCCGACTATTGGTCCCAACCGCGTTGAAATGTTAAACGCCCGGGAGTTTCTTGAAGTAGAACAGTTGGGATGGGATAATTTGAAAGTATACGATCCCGCTGGATGGAATCCTACCGGTGGACCTAATGGAACCGGCTCACACTCATCAGGCAGACAAGACCCAAAAGATGCAAGAGCCGCATTGACCAACATTGGTAACTATTCACTCTTTGATGCCAATGGTAATCCACTCTATGACACAGATTGGATGGAAGAGACTACACAGAACAAACTTTCACAAAATCATCAGTTGAGTTTTTCCGGTGGAAATAAAGACAACAGCTATGGCATCTTTCTGGGATACAGAGATGACAATGGCCTATTGATGGATTCTTATCTTACGCGATATTCAGCAAGGTTTGTGATGGATAGCCAGATAAAACCTTGGTTGAAAGTAGGTGGTTCACTTGGGTATAATAATCAGAACGAGAATATTGTCGACTTTGGCACGGGTGGCCTCAACGTTGTTCGCATGATCACCGAAGCCCTTCCCATACTACCTGTTCAATACCCCAACGGTGCTTACTCCCACAATAAAAACTATTCTCCTTCGATCGAGGGTGGCCAGACCCCAGTCGACCAAATTCTAAAGAACACTTATAGTCTTACGAGTAAAAATTTGCTGGGGAGTTTATATGCCAACATTACGCTTGCCAAGGGACTTGAATTTCGATCAACGGTTGGAGTGAATGTCCTGGACCGCGAGCGTCGACGCTACGACGGACGGCCCGCACCGCAGACGCCAACATACGTCAATTCTCCAAACGAACGAGGGACGGCCCGGGTACGCGACGACCAGGAGTTATTCTGGTCCTTTGAAAACTACTTGACTTATACCAAGAACATTGCGGAGATACATTCACTCACTGCCATGTTGGGTACTTCGCTCCAGGAAACAGAGACATATTTTATGCAGTCCAGTTCCAGAAATTTTATTTCCGATTTTTTCCAAACCAACAACATAGGCAGTGCACAGGATTTCGCACTTGACTCGCCTCCCATCAGTTCAACCAAGACCAGATTTTCATTTAACTCCTATTTTGGAAGAGTCAACTACGGTTTGATGGATAAATATTTGCTGACCGTGACCGGCCGTATCGACGGCTCTTCAAAATTCGGTGAGTCCAACAAATATGCGTTCTTTCCTTCCGCAGCTGTGGCCTGGCGTATTTCAGAGGAACCATTCCTGCAGGGCAACAACATAATCTCGAATCTGAAACTTCGTGGAAGCTATGGTTTGACAGGTAACTCTGAAATCAACGCTTACTCTGCCCTTCCTGCTTTGCGTGTTATTACGGGTGTTATCAACAATTCGCGCGCGCTGGGTGTGGGTGCCAAGCAGGAGGCAGCAAACAATCAGAGCAGGCTCGGCAATCCTGACTTACAATGGGAAAAGACAGCACAGTCGGATATTGGTATAGAGCTAGGGTTGCTGAACAATCGCATTACCCTGGAAGCCGATGTATACTATAGAAAAACAACGGACATGCTATTGTCTGCGCCGCTCCCTCATACCTCGGGATATGAAACAATCACGCGCAATGTGGGTAGCATGGAAAACAAGGGGCTGGAACTTGCGTTGCATACAGAAAATGTTGTTACTGACGACTTTCAATGGAATACTACTTTCAACCTCGCGATGAATCGGAACAAAGTGTTGAAGCTTGCGAATCCTGCACCCATCTTTGGCGTTGGTAATCCCAATTTTACTAATCAAACAGGTGTGATCATGGAAGGTGAGCCTGTAGGTTCCTTCTGGGGACTGGTGAGGTTGGGCACGTGGGGAACTGATGAAACAGCGGAGGCAGCAAAATTCGGTGTAAACACATATCGTGGCCAAGGCAAGCCCTTATTGCCAGGTGACGTCAAATATCTTGATGTAAATGGTGATTATGCCATCAACGACGCTGACCGAATGATCATTGGAAACGGGAACCCTGACTTCTACGGTTCCTTCATCAACAATTTCACGTTCAAGTCGTTCGATATTCTATTGGACATTCAGTATTCATACGGTAATGATGTCCTGAACATGACCAAGCATTCCGGCGAAGATCGTACCGGCCTTGCAAACAGTTATAAATCTGTATTAGGTGCATGGACACCTGAAAATCAAAATACTCCTATCGCTGCTATACGTGATTCAAAAGCCGGCTATGTGTCTAATGTCGATACGCATTGGCTTGAAGATGGATCGTTTATCCGTGGCCGGAACCTGGTAGTAGGATATACATTATCCAGCGGCCTAACTGAAAAAATAAAACTTGAAAGAGCGAGAGTTTATGTATCGGTTCAAAACTTTTTCTTGAGCACGGAATTCAGCGGAAACGATCCGGAGGTATCTACTTATACAAATCCGTTTGCACAGGGGCAAACTTTTTTTGATTATCCAAAGCCGACGGTTTATATGTTTGGCTTGAGCATCGGATTATAATACTCCAATTAAACGATTGACAAAATGAAATTCACAATAAAGAAAATATGTTTGTTCATCCTGTGTGGCACACTAATCGTTGCCTCAGGTTGTTCCGAATTCCTGGAAGAGGAAGATCCGTCAAACATTGCGCCTTCAACGTTTTTCCAGGTTCCTGAAGATGCAGATGCTGCCATCTATGGTATTTACGAAAACTTAAGATTTCTCTCGGATGGTGCGGGAATTTTTGTGTCGAATTTTCAAATGCTCGATGCGCTAAGCGGGACAGCCGATTCGGAAACCAGTCAAAACCAGGACCTGAATACATTGTTAGGCTTCACGCATACGGGCGACAACTTGTTGTTATCACAATGGTGGCGACAGATGTACGAAGGGATTGCGAATGCAAACCTGGCCATCGAAAGGATACCGGGCATCCCTGTTATTGAACCAACAAACGCTCAAAAATGGGTGGGGCATGCGAAGTTTCTACGCGCCTTCCATTACTTCTGGTTGGTAAGACTTTGGGGAGATGTACCCTTGATAACAGACCCGATTTTGGATTGGAAAGATCCCAACGTTAACGCACCGCGCGCAACATCAGAGAGTGTTTATGATCTAATTGTATCTGATCTCCTCGAAGCGGAAGCAGCGGGATTTCCGATGACAGATGCATCAGGCTTGGCTTCCCTGGCTGCTGTAAAATCGTTACTGGCAAAAGTATACCTGACAATGGCAGGTCAGCCTTTGAACAAAGGGGCAGAGTACTATCAGTTGGCGGCGTCGAAGGCGAAAGAAGTGATCGATTATGCAGTGGCGAATCCGGGAAAGATTTCGCTTTTCCCAAGCTATGATAATCTGCACGATCCCGCAACGGAAAACTCACTGGAACACATTTTCATGGCCCAATACGCGGCCGGTATTGCCAATGCGAATTTTCAGGATAAATTCCTTCCCAACAATACAAACATCACTGCCTCAGGCGAAGTTGGAACAACCGTACCGACGGCCAACTTTTTGGCCTCATATGAAGCGGGCGACAAGAGGGTACAGGAAAAAGGATTTTATTTTAAGGAATATTTTCTGGGAGGTGGAACTGGTGCGCCGATCACCTTGAACAGGTTTTATGTGTACAAACATTTTGATGTGATTGCTAACGGTAAACCTGGATCGGCAGGAACCGGGAACTCCGGTCTTAATTATCCATTGATCCGCTATGCGGAAGTGTTGCTAATCTATGCTGAAGCGCAAAATGAAAGTGCTGGTCCTAGCACCGATGCGTACAATGCCCTGAAGTCAATTCGGGACCGTGCGGGTCTTGTCACCCCTGACATGGGAACTTTCAATCAATCGAC
>JAICGJ010000024.1 GCA_025923195.1 Chryseolinea sp. | reverse complement strand
TTTTGCCCGGCATTTTAAAAATCTGGAATGGCGTTCTGATGCCCCCTCAAACCTTCAATACTGAAGGTCAAGTTCTGGCCTGAATACGGTTTGGAAAGACGTTTAGTTGCAGTTTGCTCCTGGCTTCGTAGTGGAAACCTGGACACCGGTAGGAAATATCCCCTCAAAATCAGTCTGCTTCAGACAATAATAACTGCATCCTTCCGAGAGTGGCGAAAGGTCTACCCTATTTTGAAGTGCACATGCCATCTTATTAGGCTGGTCTTCAGCATTGGTAATCGCAAGGCCAAGCAGTTTCTGACGCCGTACAATTTCTAGAGCTGAAAGAGAACTATTGCTGGGCGTCCATTGCTCATGATTTGCAAGGGGACTATGTTGCTAAAGTCGTTGTGATAATTCGTTGGGCCTACTTTCTTGAGTAATTCGGAGCTTCGCTAGTAATGGTGACATCATGTGGGTGACCCTCAATGACACCTGCGGAGGTTATTTTGACAAATTTGGCTTGCTTCAGATCCGCAGTTGTTTTGGCGCCACAGTACCCCATTCCGGCCTTTAAGCCACCTGTAAGCTGGTAAAGAACCTCAGAAACCAGCCCTTTAAAGGGAACTCGCCCAGTAATCCCTTCCGGGACTAACTTCTTTATATCATCCTCAACATCCTGGAAGTAACGGTCTTTGGAACCGTCCTCCATGGCTTCAATAGAACCCATCCCTCGATAGCTTTTGAATTTTCTCCCTTCATAGATTATAACCTCGCCCGGAGCTTCTTCAGTTCCTGCCAAGAGCGATCCTATCATGACCGTGTCCGCCCCTGCTGCTATTGCCTTCACTATATCACCAGAGAAGCGGATGCCCCCGTCAGCAATAATGCATACATCAGAATCCTTCAATGCCGTCGCTGCTTCAAAAACTGCTGATAGTTGAGGCATTCCAATGCCTGCAACAACGCGAGTCGTACAGATGCTTCCGGGACCAACACCTACTTTCACTGCGTTGACACCAGCCTTTGCCAGAGCTTTTGCGCCTTCCCCGGTAGCGATGTTTCCTACGATCAAGTCAAGGTCGGGATACTTTTTCTTTACACGTTTTGCGGCGTCGATCACTCCTTTGGAGTGACCGTGTGCAGTATCAATGCTGATGACATCGACCCCCGCAGATTTTAAGGCATCAATACGCTCCAAAATATCCGGTGTGACTCCTACCGCAGCGCCTACACGCAGACGTCCGTATTCATCCTGGCAAGCCGTAGGTTTGTTCTTTTTCTTCTGAATATCCTTAAAAGTAATTAGTCCAACGAGTTTTCCTTTCTTATTAACGATTGGTAATTTTTCTATTTTGTATTTTTTTAATGTCCCTTCCGCTTGCTCAAGCGTGATTCCTTCTGGCGCCGTGATCAGGTTCTCTTTCGTCATGATCCTTTCCACCGGTACTGTCATGTCGCGCTGGAAGCGCATATCCCGGTTGGTAACGATTCCGGCAAGTTTTCCGCTGTTATCGATGATAGGGATACCACCGATCTTGAATTCGTGCATGATATCATCGGCTTGCTGCACAGTCGCATCAACCCCCAGCGTAACCGGATCGAGAATTAACCCGCTTTGCGAGCGCTTCACCTTCCGAACATGCTCTGCCTGGAGATTTATCTTCATGTTTTTATGTATAAATCCAAGGCCACCCTCCATCGCAACGCTGATCGCAAGTTCAGACTCCGTTACGGTGTCCATTGCAGCGGATACGATGGGAATGTTTAGTTTGATTTTGGGCGTAAGCTGACACGATGTATCGGTTTCGCGCGGGAGAACTTCAGAATAGGCCGGAACAAGGAGCACGTCGTCATAAGTAAGTGCTTCAAAGAGAAGTTTGGAATTATTGAGGGGCATAGCAAATAATTTACGATTCATTATTTGCCGGGCAAAGGTATATTTTAATTGCCAATTATCAATGAACATGAAAGTAATTACTGAAAGCTGACTTTGAGCGGACAACGTGCGCAAAAAAGCCATATCACTAATGAGATTGCTTTTAAAAGTTGCTGTTGATTTGCATACTTTTGTTACAACCAGAACCTCGAACCGTTCCCATGACTAAACTCTATCTTGCCTCACTTCTCTCATTTTGCATTGTTTCAGTACTCGCCCAGGTCCAAACCGGAAAAGCGTCGTTTTACGCCGACAAATTTGAAGGCGTTTCCACGGCAAGTGGCGAAAAATACAGGCACAACAAACTGACCGGTGCTCACAAGACCTTGCCGTTCGGCACGAAAGTGCGGGTTACAAACCTGGACAACAATCAATCGGTCGAAGTAACAATTAACGATAGAGGTCCGTACGTGGAGGGCCGCGTTATAGATCTGTCAAAAGAGGCGGCAGAAAAACTTGGGTTTATCAACAAAGGACTTGCGGATGTAAAATTGGAAGTCGTTGATCCGGGAGACGGTAAGACCAAAGAACAACCGTTGAGAACCATCGATCAGGTAACTGTTGAAGAGAAGGAGTTCTATGATTTCGAGATCTCAAGGCTTAAGCCAAAGGGTTTCGGTGTCCAGATAGGCACGTATATGGAACTTGTTAACCTGATGCGACTTGCGGATAATTTAAAGAACTCATATCAAAAACAGGTACGCGTTCAGGTTAAAGTTATTAATGGTGTTAAGTATTACGGCCTTATACTTGGGCAGTTTTCTTCCCGTTCCAAGGCCGAAGATTTCCGGGAAGAGCTTCGTAATAAATTCCCGGATGTTTTCATTGTAGAGTACGATCGCTTGTAGGAAATACGAGGGAGCCATTAGTAGTGGCTGTTTCCCTGGAGAATAACAAGTCAGCACTTTGCACAGCATGGAAATTTTAGGCTATGTGTTTTCGATTTGCATTGGCGTAATCTTGGGACTCCTGGGTGGTGGAGGATCAATCCTTTCAATTCCAATCCTTGTCTATTTCTTTCATTTGGATGCAGTGTTGGCATCCGCTTATTCACTCTTTATTGTTGGCGTTACGAGTTTTGTTGGAGCGATCCCTAAGTATAGAGAACATCTGGTTAGTATCAAGGCAGCACTGGCGTTCGGTGTGCCCTCCATTATCAGCACATTTGCCACGCGTAAATGGATTATTCCCGCCATCCCTGAGGTCATTTTCCAGTTTCAGTCGCTCATCCTGACAAAGCGGTTTCTCGTATTGGGCACTTTTGCACTGCTGATGATCATAGCATCCTTGTCCATGATCTTAACCCGCAAGGAAAAAAAAACGCTGGCAGCGGGATCAAGATCCGTCCTCACCATTGTGGAGGGAAGCTTAATTGGATTTCTAACGGGACTGGTAGGCGCAGGCGGTGGGTTCTTAATAATTCCTGCGCTTGTGTTCCTTACGTCATTGCCATTTAAGAGAGCAGTAGGAACATCGTTATTTGTAATCGCTATTAATTCGTTGATGGGGTTCCTGGGCGACGTTTTAAACTATAGTATGGATTGGCCGTTCTTGCTCTCCATTACAGCCCTGGCTATTATAGGTATTTTTATCGGGAATCGGCTGACTCATACGGTTTCTGGCATTAATCTCCGCAGGTCTTTTGGATGGTTTGTTCTAGTGATCGGGATTGGAATACTACTCAAGGAAATCTTTCTGCCATATTAAGTACAATCAGGCTTTTATTGAATTAACGATTTCATTCGCTGCCCGCTCACCAGATAGAAGTGCGCCGTTAATTGTTCCCGATTCTCCTCGCCCATCCGTGGCCTCCCCGGCAAAATAAATCTTTTCACTTACAGGGGTAGCAAGGTTGAGTCGATCCTGGTTTGATCCCTCAGGCTTTAGATATGATATGCCTCCTCTTATGTATTTTTCTTTGGTCCAATCCTGGATGACACTGATAATATTATCGTTCAGGTCTTTCCTTATATTGAGTGTAGCTTTGCCTTGAAAAAAGGTATCCATTTCCTCAAGGAGCAGTGGTAGAACATCAGTGCCCAAGGAGGAAAATGAAGCTGCCTTTGAGCCATTTACGGTAAGGCTAAGCGTTTTGATGCCCTCACTTCGGCCAACGCCTGCATTCAAATATTCAGGCGATTCTGCGCCTCCATACAGGAAGCCGGATTCCTCGCCCCAAAAGTTCATTTTGAAATCAAGCAGAACTCTGAAAGAGGCTTCCATTTCCATATTCGAAAGCGCTACAAGCTTGTCGGAAGGAAGTGTCGGATTGAACAATATGTCACCGGCCTTCAGGATCGATACCGGAACCGTGATAATGACCTTATCGGCCTCTACAACAAACGGCTCTGAAGTTCCGGCAGTTAAAATATGATCACCGCTGATTACAATCTTACTCTCCGAATAATCGATGGCCTTGACAGCCTTGTTGACTTGAACAGCAGTCACTACGTTACTAAACCGCGAAAGCAACGCATCTTGCATAGGATTAGCTTTTAGCAGCAACCTTGTTTTGTTTCGCACGAGCTGGCTAAGTCCTTCTGCCAAAGGCTTAATTCCCAATGCTTCATTGTTGGCTCCATATCTGTTTCCAATCCACGAATTAAGGATTCCATGTACCCTCGCATTGATCCCTGCCGCCTGGATAGCCTGTTGGACCGACAGATTGCCGCCCGTGTAGTTCGACAGGTTTTCAAGAAAGGCCTTTGCCGCAACGAAATCACTATCTAACTCTGCGACATTGTGATCCACGAATGCATTGTCAAGGAAATAATGATCCTGCGCTATAGAATCAAGGTCAACAGTCGCCAATTGCAGTTGCCCTAGGATTTTATGCCATGTGGAATCTGATCCAATGATTTGATCGGCACCTAACTCTATAGGGAAATCACTGCTTAGTGGAGATGGTGACGTAAACAATAGTGACTGCGATGGTTTGTCCGACGGTTTTAGCGTTCGAAGGCGTCCACCAACCCGATCGGAGGCTTCCAGTATTATCACTTTAACGCCGTTGGTTTGCAATATATCGGCGGCGTAAAGTCCAGCCGCCCCGGCGCCAATAATGGCTACAACGCCATCGTATTTGATTTGGGGATCTGGGCTTTCTTCAGTGCTGCATGCTGCTAACCAGGAAGGTAATGCCAAGCCCGCGGATACCCCTAATCCTATCTGTTTAAGAGCGATTCTTCGTTTCACAAATCAGCATTTTGGAAACTCAATAATCCCTCGAATTTTAGAGAAATATAAACGATTTTCGGCCTATGAATTTAAAACGGCCTTCAGTGGTTAAAAAAGTCGCGGTAGTGGGGCCGGAATGTACAGGTAAATCTGAATTATCGCAATTTTTGGCGTTGCACTACGATACTTCCTGGGTACCTGAATATGCCAGGGGATATCTTGAAAATCTTGTCCGCCCCTATGAACAACACGATCTACTGACCATTGCCCATGGACAAATTCGGCTTGAAGACAAGTATGAAAAGGATTGCCGTGGGCTTATGATATGCGATACTAATTTGTACGTAATAAAAGTGTGGAGCGAGTATAAATTCGGGAATTGTCATCCGGATATTTTGCACAATATAGCTACCCGAAAATACGACTTGTATTTATTAACCTATATCGACTTGCCATGGGTAGAAGACCCGCAACGTGAACATCCGCATAAGCGTGAAGAACTTTACAATATTTACTTGAATGAAATGAAAAATCAACCTGTCCCTTATGCGGAAATTAAAGGACTTGGCGAGCAGCGTCACCTGAATGCTATACAGGCGATTGAGAAATTAGGGATCGAAAGATGAGCGAGCTCTCCGGGCCCTATGCAGCCCTTAAAATACCAGATTTCAGATTATTTGCGTTTGCGCGTTTTTGTGCTACGCTCGCAATTCAGATTCAAGCTGTAGTCGTAGCGTGGCAGGTGTACGAAATTACAAAAGACCCGCTTTCCCTTGGGTTGATTGGTTTGGCTGAGGCTATTCCCTCCGTAGGTGTCTCGCTTTATGCCGGACACATAGCCGACTCTTTTCAACGAAAGAAGATCATAATAATCTGTCTATCCACCCTCGTGCTGTGCTCATTAGCACTGCTTTCATTTACAGTTGAGCCCGGAGAGTTCTTTTTGGCCTATGGTGTAGCGCCTATATACTCCGTGATTTTTGTCAGTGGCATAGCCCGTGGCTTTATCACACCGGCCCTTTTCGCCTATATGCCTCAGTTAGTTCCGCGCCCGCTTTACAGCAATGCCGTAACCTGGAACAGCACCTTGTGGCAAACGGCAAATATCGGTGGGCCTGCATTAGGCGGCTTTATTTACGGCTTTTTGGGCATAACCGCAGCATATACAGCCGATGTCGCCCTGATGACGGCGGGGCTAGTGCTTGCCCTTGGCGTAACAAGAAAACCCCTGCCGGACAAAACTAATGAACAAGGAGTCGTTGAAAAAATACGGACCGGCTTACGATTTGTTTTTGAAAACCCAATCATTCTGGGTGCAATTTCACTGGACTTGTTTGCCGTCCTATTCGGTGGAGCCGTCGCCTTGCTGCCTATATTTGCAAATGAAATTTTGAAGGTTGGCCAGGAAGGTCTGGGGGTGTTGCGTGCGGCACCATCGGTAGGAGCGCTTGTCATGGCTTTTTATATCGCGCATCATCCCATCAAGAACTATGCGGGTAAGATCCTGTTATTCTGCGTTGGCGGATTTGGTGTGAGCATGATATTGTTTGCATTGTCTACCAGCTTCTGGCTTTCGTTGGTCCTGCTCATGATGAGCGGTATGTTTGATTGCATAAGTGTGATCATTAGAAGCACTTTATTACAAACGCTAACTCCCGAAAATATGAAGGGCCGTGTGTCGGCAGTGAACCATATTTTTATCGGATCGTCAAACGAAATAGGGATGTTTGAATCAGGTGTTGCGGCAAAGCTACTTGGTGTGGTCCCGTCCGTAATTTTTGGAGGTTGTATGACAATTCTTGTTGTCACCATTACGGGATGGTTTGCAAAGTCGTTAAGAACATTACAGCGTGTCCACTGATATTAATAAACTATGGAAACACAAATCTCAATCAATACTCCTGCGTTGTTATTTCCTGCAATCACATTGCTGATGCTGGCTTATACCAATCGTTTTCTCGCTTTGGCAAGCCTTATCAGGAATCTTCATACGAAGTATAAACAGGTGGGCGAAGAGCGCGTGATCATCAGGGAACAAATCCGCAACCTAAATAAAAGGCTGCTACTCGTAAAGCAAATGCAGGGTAGCGGTATATTGAGTTTTTTCCTTTGTGTTCTGTGCATGCTTTTTATCTTTCTGGACTATCAACTATTGGCCTACAGTGTTTTCGGATTGAGTCTTTTGTTCCTTCTTCTGTCCCTGGCCCTTTCATTGCATGAAATCTTTATCAGCACACGTGCTCTTGAAATTGAGCTGAAGGATATGTTAAAAAATGAGTCGGTTACCGACGCATAGCGGCACTACTTTTTCTGAGGCGCAAGAATCCTGTATTCTGTATCGACCTTTCCCTTGGATATATCTGCAAGTTTGCCCTTAAGAAGCCGTTTTTTCAGGGGCGTAAGGTAATCCACGAACATTTTACCTTCAATGTGATCATATTCGTGTTGAATAATTCGCGCTCTCAATCCATCAAATATCTCCTCATGGGAAATCCAGTTTTCGTCGAAGTAACTTATTTTAAGGCGCTCCTTGCGCGATACCTTCTCGCGAATGTTCGGGATACTTAGGCAGCCTTCCTCATATTCCCAAGGAGTCCCAAGCTCCTCCAACATCACAGGGTTTACAAATACTTTCGTGAAATCCTGCATGCTCGGTTCATCTTCAATAACACGGCCATCTACCACAAACAAACGAATGCTCTTGCCGATCTGCGGCGCTGCAAGACCCACGCCATTCGCCGCATGCATGGTCTCAAACATATCATCTACCAATGACTGTACATCAGTTCCAGGTTCTATGTCTTTTGCTTTTTGACGCAGTACGGGATCTCCGTACATCACAATGGGATATATCATGGCACAAATTTAATTCATCTGCGGAAATTCGTAATCGAAAAAGTTTACTAACAGCTTTATCGTTTTGTACTATCAAGAAATGACTGCAGAATTATCGTAGCGCTTATTTTATCAACATTGCCTCTGACCTGCCTTTCTTTCTTACGCATCCCACCAGCGATCATAGCACTCATAGCCATACTGCTCGTGAATCGTTCGTCAACAAGATGCACCAACTTGTGCGGGAATTTCAACTTCAAGCTGTCAACAAATTTTCTGACCAAGGGGGCTACAGCTGAATCCTCATTCATTAGTGTTTTTGGCATGCCAACAACAAATTCATCAACAGGTTCCTTTTGTATATAAGCCGTTAGAAATTCGATCAATCCTGAGGTGGGAACCGTTTCGAGTGGTGTCGCAATAATTCTGAGTGGATCGGTTACAGCAATGCCTGTTCTCTTCGAACCATAATCAACTGCAAGAATTCTGCCCATGATTCGTTATCCGTTATTTGTTAATCGTTAATAGTGGGTGTGGGCTGGGGTGTGTTATGCGTCCTTTTCCAGGATAGCCAGATCGACATTCGATGTTCCGTGTTCGATATTCGCTGTTGAATGGTTGAGTGTTGAATGTTAAATATTGAATGTTGAACCTGAGCTACAAACTGTGTCTTGTCTTTAAATGGAGCAAAAATAATTGTGTCCGGCTACCTCTTATAAATAAGCTGCACCAGGCCCGACGGGTACGTAATCGAATCCGAAAGGTGGAGCGTTTTACGATCGTCAAGATTTTTGAACAGAGGTGTTCCCCCACCTAACAGCAGAGGATGAATAGCAAGCATCATCTCATCAATTAGGTTTTCCTGAATCAATGGGTGAATAATTTCGCTTCCGCCGAACAGCCATATGTTCTTGCCCTTAGTGTATTTTAATTTTGCGACAAATCCAGGTATGTCTCCCGATACAAATACGACGTTTTCATAGGGTGAGTGTTTCTCTGTACGGGTAAAAATATAGTTCGTAAATTCTGGGTAGGGAGCACCATACTTGACAATCAGCCGATACGATTTCCCGCCCATCAACGTAGCATCGATCGACTTCAAAAAATCTTTCATGCCATAGTCATCATCGGTAAGACACCAATCATACTCCCCGTTAGGTCCGGCGATGTATCCATCCAGGGAAACGGCTAAATTTAAAACTACCTTTCGCATAGCGTGATAACACGAAGTTGCAATGAAGAATTCAGCGGATATTTCGCTAATTGAACTTTATCTTTTCAAAAAATACTTGTTTGACTTTGCTCTCCAATGCCATGGCTTTTGGGAAAAGAATTTCGTTTTCGATGCGGGCATGCGTGATCAGACTTTTCTCGAAATCCTTCAATTCATTATAAAGGACTTTGACGTGCAAAGGAGCATTCGGATAGAGTGTGTAATCCTTCGTTATATTTCGGATACCTCTCATTTCATCATCGTGTACATCGTGCTCCATAGCAAATTTTTGGACCGAATTTTTTTCGAGCAAAAAATAAAGTTTGGTAGGAACAAATTTTTCCCTAGTGGCGCGCTCAAGCGAATTTATAAAACTAAAAAGTGTGTCTTCCTCTTCGTAAATATGTTGTATGAAATCTTCAACAAAAAGAGGAAAAACAATTTTAAGATCGCGTTCAACGGCCCGGTAATCTTCGTGGTTTGCCTTAAAACTCTCTACCAACCTCGCGATGTATGGAAGCTTATGTTTGATAAAAAGGAAATGCGAATGTTTGAGGTATTCTATGATCAGGTCAATGGGATACGACATCAAGGGAAGGTCGGCTTCGCGGAGGTGGGAGGGATCTTCCATCTCTCGAATTACTTGCTCCACCTTCAGACCACATTGCTTGCAGACTTGCGCCAAAGTCATTTCTGAATATTCAAAAAAGCGTATTCCAAAATAATACAGCACATAGGCATGGACGTAGTTTTGATCCACCAGGACAGAAATACGAGTGTCTTTAAGCGCGGTCTTGCTCATGCCAATTGTAAAGATAAATGAAAATTTGTGCATAGTCAGGCATAATGTCAGGAACTGGGTGATTTAATTTTTCCCTGTGACAAATCATTTGATTCTACGTTAAATACGATTAATGGCACGGGCTTAGCTATAGAGTTTACGCGTCAATATTTATTTTTGCAATTTCGGAATCTAATTAACGCATCAAATGAGCGAACATCAGAATTCAAAGTTTCAGATCAGGCTACCTCTGGTATTGTGTCTTGGACTGGCAGGCGGGGTGCTTTTGGGGGCAGGTTTCAATACCCGTAAACCGTCAGATGATATTGGAAAAGACGTGCAAAAATTCAGGGACGTGTTAACCCAAATTCAAACCGAGTACGTGGATACCGTGAATACTGGCACGCTGGTGGATGATGCTATACATCACATGCTCAATAAGCTGGATCCACACTCAGCCTACATCCCCGCCAGTGATCGCCTCGCTGCCAATGAAGACCTTAGGGGAAATTTTGATGGTATAGGCGTCGAGTTTAATATATTCCATGACACGATTGTAGTTGTTTCCGCCCTCAGCGGTGGACCGTCAGAGGCTTTAGGTATCCAGTCTGGCGACAAGATCATCAGGGTTGACGATAAAAATCTGGCCGGTATCGGAGTAACATCAACGGATGTAATGAAGGCTTTGAAAGGTCCTAAGGGGACTGAGGTAAAAGTCACTGTTTTGCGTCGAAACGAGGAAATCAATTATAATATCATCCGCGATAAAATACCACAATATTCCGTTGATGTTGCCTACATGGTGGACAATGAAATTGGTTATATCAAGGTAAACCGTTTTGCCGCCACCACCTTTGAGGAGTTTCATCAATCACTTTCCAAATTAAAGGAACAGGGCATGAAAAAGCTGGTACTTGACCTTCAGAGCAATCCCGGAGGATATATGAATATAGCTATCGATATGGCCGACGACTTCCTATCTGCCGGAAAGAAAATTGTGTTTACGCATGGCAAGGAAAAAAAATATGACTCACAAGCAATGTCTACCTCAAAGGGAGATTTTGAAACGGGAGATTTGATCATATTGCTAAACGAGGGAAGCGCTTCCGCATCTGAAATTCTGGCCGGAGCGCTACAGGATAATGATAGGGCCTTAATTGTTGGCAGACGAAGCTTTGGGAAGGGATTGGTTCAGTCACCTTTTGATTTGAGCGATGGCTCTGAATTACGCCTGACCATTTCCAGGTACTACACGCCAACCGGTCGATCCATTCAAAAACCCTACGAAGATGGCGACGAATATTCCCGTGATATATTAAGCCGTTACAACCATGGGGAGTTTTTTCATGCCGACAGTATTCGGCTCAATGATACCTTAAAGTACATGACCCAAAAAGGCCGCACAGTTTATGGCGGTGGTGGAATAATGCCCGATTACTTTGTGCCACTCGATACAACCTTGACTAGTCATTATCTAAACGAACTTTACACTTCGACCTCTATTCAGGAATATACATTTGGCTATGGAGAAACCCACAAGGACGAACTCCTCAAGAAAGGATTTGATCACTTTCTTGACAAATTTGTTGTAACCGACAAGATGCTGAACGACCTTGTGAGGACCGGCGAACGGAACAAGGTAAAAGCTGACAGGAAAGAACTCGCCAAGAAAGAGAAGCTGTTCAAAGTACATATCAAGGCGCAGATTGCGCGGAAAATCTGGAACAATGAAGGTTTCTTCCCTGTGATGAATGAAACGAATGAGATTTTTCTGCATGCATTGAAATTATTTGACAGAATCCCAGCGGAATTAAATAGGACTGAGATGTAGGCCTATCGTTACAAGACCTGTGCAAGTGCCTCCGAAGCAAACGGGTTTGAAAGGTCGCCTTGCAAAATTTTTCGAACGATGCCTGCCCCATCTGGCGACACCTTTGTGGCCCATGGCAAAAGGTTGACTTCCCAATGTCCGCGGTGGAAAACGTTGTTGCCATGATAAACGTATACATACAATTCGGGTGAAGTCATTGCAAGCAACAGACCCATTTCTCTCAGGTTACATACTAATGCCGAATCTTCGCCTCTATTGCGATTGTCATAACGCAGACTGAAGGTATCTAACAGGGATTTTTCGCACAAGAGACTCTGTTCCCACCCCCAGCGCATAGCCGATACGTAACATTCTTCATTCTTACTGTCAAACAGGGTTATATTTGAAAGGATTGAACTTCTGAAGTGCGTGCCGACAAGCGATTTCACCTGCGTTTCGATCCTGCTCATGTTGTGCCAGTCATCGTCGTCCCAAACACAAAAATAGAATCCGCTGGCAAAGTCAATAGCCAAATTTCTTTTTTCACCAAGGCTAATATTTGTCCCTGTCTGAAATACCAGTGACTTTATCGATGCATCGTTTAATTCAGCTATGAAGTTTGATGCTGCCGCGTTGTCCGCATTGAGGGCAACAATAAGTTCTTTATTCGAGTAGGTTTGATCCCGGTAACACTGGACGGATCGCTGCAATAAGTCGACGCGATTGTGACTGAGGCAAATACAGGAAACCAACGGAGGTTTTTCTGCTTCCATATTTATACTAAGATGATTCCATCCTATTCAAAATCCATCTTTCAATGATCTTGGGATACCAAGCGTACTCCAGTTGATGTACTCTATCGGCAATTTCTTCTGGTGTATCTTCACTAACTACCTCACATTTATGTTGGTATAAAATTTCTCCTTCGTCATACTTTTCATCGACGACATGGATGGTTATCCCAGTTTCTTTTTCGTTTGACGACTGGACGAGTTGGTGTATTTTCATTCCATACATACCCTTCCCGCCAAACTTTGGCAATAGGGCGGGATGTATATTAATGATCTTGTGTGGAAAAGCCTTCAATAAACTGGGAGGTATCAGCCATAGGAAGCCAGCAAGTACGATGTGTGTTATCTGATAATCACTGAGTTTTACTGCTATTTCCGATTCAAACTGTCGCCGGTTAAGCACAAGTGTAGGAATGCCGTATTTCTTTGCGCGCTCCAAGACGAGGGCTTGCGGATTATTGCTAACAATGAGTTCGATTGTAATGGATGGATGTTGTTTGAAATACTTTATAATCGCTTCAGCGTTGCTTCCTTTCCCTGAAGCGAAGATAGCAAGTCGATAATTTTGATCCATGAATTTCTGTAAAAAAGTATGTGTTGTCTTTGGAATTTTGCAAAGAAAGCAAAGAATAATCAACTCACATAAAGGCCATACTTAAAATGCCGAACATCATGATAACCTTGCAGAAAATGCTGAGTCGCGTAAAATCTTTTTTCATGTCAGCCCGAATCAGACGATACATCAGCAAAAGCAATGGAACGAAGAGGAAAATCAGGTGGTACTTAAATGGAAGTGCGCGATACAATTGATTCATTAACACTACAATTGCGGCAAACAATACGAGGATGATGTATAGCAGAATTTTGGTTTTCCTAATCCCCCAAATAATTGGCAGAGTCCTGCATCCAAAAGAATTGTCACCTTTCAGATCTTCCATATCTTTAATCACTTCCCTGACTAGCGTCATAAAGAAAGCAAACAATGCATATATGATCACAAGAGAATTGCTGCTTCGATAGAACAGATCAACTACAACAACTGAAAGTCCGGTTAATACCGCAACGGTGACATTGCCTATAAAAGGAAGTCTCTTCAAATTATTTGAATAGAGCCACAAGAGAAAGACAGATATGATATTTACCGCCGCAATTCTCCAAGATAAAAATATACCGAGGGCCACACCTAAAGCTGATAACAGGACATGAAATAGAATAGCGTACCGTCTCGTAATACTTTTTCCGATCACGACGCGGTCGGGTTTGTTTATGTAATCTATCTTGACATCATAATAGTCATTTATAATGTAGCCACCTGCGGCGATGGCTATGGTCGATATGGAGAGCAACAATAGCTTGAAATCGTTCAGCGTGTGCATGGCTATGAGAAAACCGGCCGTAAAATATTGTGTCAGCGCTATTATAACTAGATTCCCAAACCGTGTGAGCTTGAGCAGTGAGTGAAAAAAAGATCGGCTAAACAAATGGCCAGGTTTCATTGTGCAAAATTAAGACGAAGCATTTACCTCTATCACCGTAAGCATAGATTTAACGCGACAATTCGGTTTCTTGCTTCCTTTTATATATAACTACTCTACATTGAGCCGCTGAGAGCTCATTCAATTCTGCTGCCAAGTGGCTCATTTAAAGCGCAAGACTTCATTTCCGTGCCGCCGCGCTGGGGTGGCCCGGCATGTGGGGAGAACATATTGGGCTCTTGACTTTTTTGGTTCTTTTTGTGTCAAGACAAAAAGAACATAAATGTTAATACGACGCATGCGGTATCCTGGTGCAAGCGGCTTTACTTCAAAGTTTACCACCAAACATCACCTTCTTATTGGGATACTCTGCGCTGAATATTTTCTTACAATTAAAGAAGTTATTATCAAAGATAACGCACCAAATACTACGTAAACGGCTGTCTGCCATCCGTGAAAGATGAATGTGAATGCAACGGCGTCATTCAAGGGGATATTGTAGAGAAAAAATAGGCCTTGTGGCACCAATACATGATATGACCCTGTGCCCCCCGGTAGGGGTACCGCCATAGCGATTGCTCCTATGGCAAAGAGGCTAAAAACTGCGTTGAAGCTTAGGCCGCTCGTAGCTGGAAAAGCATTGAGGACTGAGTAGCTCATCGCAAAATAAAGCCCCCAAATAACGGCTGTATAAAAAGTAAACAGTCCTTTTTTCTCTAATCGAAAAATCGAAAGCATGCCATCTTTGAACGAGGTCCATATTTTCCTAAAAGTCTGATTTATTCTTTTGTTTCTCTTTAGAAGAAAGTAGACTAACAGCGTTATAATGGCCAGAGCAGAAATGCTAACCAAGATCATTTGAACTTTAGAGCTCCCCGGGCCGCTTATTGGTAACGTAGAGATAAACTCAAACAGTTTTTTTGATTCGAAGAGAAATGAAATAGCGATGACCATGACGAGGCAAATGAGGTCTACAATTCGCTCGATCACGACAGTACCGAAGGACTCCACCACTGGAATTTTATCAAGCTTATAGAGATTATACGACCGAGAAATTTCGCCACCTCTTGGAATCACCAGATTGACCAGATAACCCACCATCAGGGAGAGAAAACTGGAGCTAAGCCTAGCGTTAAATCCAACAGGCGCCAATAGCATTCTCCACCGCTCTGCACGAACCACATGACTCATAATAGACAGTATAGCCATGGCGGCCAGCCATCCTTTGTGAGAACCATTCCACGTGTCCTTGAGATATTCCCATTTGTTTTCTCCATTGGTGACCTTCAAACCGCGTAATGAAAGGTAGATCAGTAAGACCGTGACCCCAAGAATAACCACATATTGTAAAACACTCTTGAGTCTCGAAGGCACGCTAGTTAACTGGTTTGATTACAATTCTAAGGGAGTCGGTTGTCCGGGGTAGGGAAGACAATTGTCGGCTTGAATGTCTTTGCCTTTTCGAACTTCATGGATGCATAAGAAACAATAATCACGACGTCACCGACCTGAGCTTTGCGTGCAGCAGGCCCGTTGAGACAGACCACTCCTGAGCCGCGTTCCCCCTTGATCACGTACGTTTCGAGCCGCTCGCCATTATTAACGTTAACTACAGTTACTTTTTCGCCTTCAATCAGATTCGCTGCATCCATTAGATCCTCGTCAATGGTAACACTGCCGACGTAATGAAGTTCAGCTTGCGTGACTTTTGCGCGATGAATTTTTGATTTTAGAACTTCTATCCTCATTCTTTTATTTCAAAAACATATTGTCAATCAGCCGTATTTCGCCGATGTAACCGGCAATACAGAGGATTGGCATTTCTGCTCCGTTAACGAATTCTAAAACATTTAAGTTTTTGCTCTCCGCAACCTCAAAATATTCCAGCGAAGCACCGGCCGTTTTTCCAACGATTTCGCTAACGCGCTCTTTGACCTTTGAAATTGGCTCACCCATCCGTAGGTCCTTCCTCGCTTCCAACAGTGCTTTGTAAAACACAGTTGCTTTGGGCCTCTCGTGAAAACTAAGCCTTAAATTCCTCGATGACATCGCCAGCCCATCTTGTTCCCGAAGCGTTGGAATGCTGTGCAATTTTATGTCAAATTTCAGCTCCTGAACAACTTGCTGGATAATAGCGAACTGCTGCCAGTCTTTTTGTCCAAAATACGCATTGTCCGGTCTGATAACATTAAATAGCTTAGATACGACTAATGCGACTCCACTAAAATGCCCTGGCCTGTGCTTACCTTCCATTACATTGCCGAGCGATCCAAAATCAAACTTCAGGTGCGGTTTGGATTCGTACATCTCGGCATTCTCAGGACAAAAAGCCACGTCGCATCCAGCTGTTTGCAATAATTCAAGGTCCCTATCAATATTCCTGGGATACTTTTCAAGGTCACGGGGGTTATTAAACTGTGTAGGATTGATATAAATCGTACAAATTGTTACAGAATTTTGCGCTTTTGAGGCATTAATCAGCGCGAGGTGACCGTTATGAAGGGCGCCCATAGTAGGCACTAGGCCGATGGTATTTTCCGACCTTCTAATTCCCTCTAAAAAGGCTTTTAATGGGGCTATCTTCTTGAAAATCTCCATTTTAGGCCATTCTGGCAAAGGGTCGCAAAGATATAGGGAAAACTGAAAACAACTTGAAAAACGGGCGAATTATTTGTATTTTTGTGGCTCGTTTTCCATTCTACTACAAAAAATCAAAACTATGTCAAAACTTCGAGTTCTTTATGTAGCCAGCGAAATCAACCCTTTCCTGCAAACTTCTGAGGTAGCCGACTTTGTGCGTAAGCTGCCCCAGGCGATGCAAGAGAGAGGCATGGAAATAAGGATATTGGTACCCCGATTTGGGATTATCAATGAGCGGAAAAACAGGCTGCATGAAGTCGTAAGGCTATCCGGGATCAACATCGCTGTTGGCGACGAGGAAAAGCCATTGATTATCAAAGTGGCTTCTATACCAAATGCGAAATTGCAAGTGTATTTTATCGACAACGAAGATTACTTTCACCGCAAATCAGTTTTTCATGATAAGGAAAACAAATTCTACGAAGACAACGACGAGCGTGCAATATTCTTTTGTAAGGGCGTTATTGAGACAGTCCGTAAATTAGGATGGGCGCCGGATGTCGTGCATTGTAATGACTGGATTACAAGCTTCATTCCGCTCTACCTGAAGACTACATATAAGAATGATCCTTTATTTAAGAACGCCAAGACAGTCTTCTCCATCTACAATAACTCCTTCTCTCATAAGTTCAAAGGAGATATTATGGGCAAGGTCAAAATGATGGATATTGAAGATAATATGCTTGGCAATTTAAAATCAGCCGATTTCGAGGGTTTTATCAAGCTTGGGATGGAGTTCTCAGATGCAGTAATTGTTGCCGGCGAAAATAAGAAGCTTGAAGGGCTCTTTAAGAAGATCAAAGAAAAGAAGGTAGAAAACTTTGATAACGCCGAAAATTCGACTGAATCGTATTACAATTTTTATAATGAACTTATGGGCTAAACGCATAGGGCAACTGGCCGCTTTACCAGTTGCCTTATTTTTTTTTTCCTGCGAGGACGAAGCCAGTAAACTCGGATACAAGAACCCCAATACAAAATTCGAAGCCAGATACGTCGAGATTCCTGTCGAAAGCAGTGTCTTGCTTCTAGATTCTCAGCGGACTTCAAATTTCGTGTTTCAGAACGAGACCAACCGCCTCCTTGTCGGACAATATCTCGACGATGATTTCGGCACGGTCACAGCGGCCGCCTATACTCAATTTTTTACAAACAATACAAATAAATTACCAACTGGAGCTGTTTATGATTCCGTCTCGCTGCACTTGCAGTTTGATTTCTATTCTTATGGCTCCAGGGACTCAACGACTGCGCAGGTCGTCTCGGTCTATGAACTTTCTGAAGATTTAGATTACGGAAACCGTCGCAATTACTTTAACAGATCACAAGCTGCCTACAACTCACTTCCATTAGGAAGCAAAAGCTTTCTGGTGAACCCTCCCAAAATGGAGGAACTCGCGACAGAGGATCCAGATACAGTTCTCAGCGTTCTTGTCCCCTTGGATCCATCGTTTGGACAAAGGATTTTTGACAAAGCGCTTGATTATGCATCGGATGCTGATAGCACCTACATTAACTACAGCCTTTTCACGCAGATTTTCAAGGGAATTGCCATTACCTCTGATAACGGGGATAAAGTAATCGGCGTCACGCCATTTTCGACCATTAGAGTTCACTACCATCAAGACACGATAGCCTCGACACTTGATCTTGGATTCGTCGTTGTCGCGAATTTCAGCCAGATAAAGAGTGACCTGTCTGGAACATCGCTGTCGGGTTTAACGCAATATTCTCAGGATTTTAGTCCGCCCGATAACCGGCGCTATATCCAGTCTGGCACCGGCATTTACACGAAACTGGACTTGGGCAAGTTTTTCGAATTTTGTGATACTGTACCCAATGTCATTATAACTTCAGCGCAGCTTAGTGTCGATGCTGTTGAGGAATCAAGTTTGCCCCCGCCGTCTAGTTTACTTTTGAGGATCCTGAACGGCGCTACCAATTTTACTGAGAAGTATTCCAGAAACGATGAGCAGGATAATAGAGATCTTGTACTGTATAATCCTTCCTTCCCAGCTCACACAGGTTCGCTGAGATTTGATGTCGGCACGGTAAACGAACTGGATAGCGCTTTCTATGCTGAAGGAGATCTTACACCAAACATGACGTATTCCAGCTCCACGAAGTCGTTCAGGGGGAATTATCCATTATTTTTTCAGCAACTTGCTTCGGCAACTGAAGGGAAAAGGAGATTCCAACATTTTATCCTTTCGCCCTCATCACCATCCTCCCCGAATACCAAAACGGTGAATAGGGTCGTTTTTCCCAAAGAGAACATTAAGTTGAAAATACACTATACCAAACCAACAACACCGTTAAACTAAAGCACCTATGTGTGGTATTGTCGCGTACGTCGGTCATCGGCAGGCTCATGAAGTTATTATAAAAGGGTTGAAAAGACTTGAGTACCGGGGCTACGACAGTGCCGGCATCGCCCTTTTGAATGGCGAGCTCTCTGTCTACAAAAAGAAAGGAAAAGTTTCAGACCTCGAATCGTATCTCCATGGTAAGAATCTATCTAGTACCATAGGAATGGGTCATACACGGTGGGCAACCCATGGAGAACCGAGTGACCGGAATGCGCATCCGCATTATTCAGCCGCCGAGAAGCTCGCCATAATTCACAATGGTATTATTGAAAACTATAGCGCGCTAAAGCTTGAACTTATACGAAAGGGTCACACTTTCTTGAGCGATACTGATACGGAGGTCTTCATTCATTTTGTTGAAGATATCAGGGTGAATGAAGGATGCTCCCTGGAGGAAGCCGTGCGGTTAGCTCTAACGAAAGTAGTGGGCGCCTACGCCATCGTCATAATGTCCTTGGAGCATCCGAACCTGTTAATCGCCGCGCGAAAAGGTAGCCCTCTGGTAATTGGTGTCGGAAAAGATGAGTTCTTCCTGGCCTCTGATGCAACGCCGATCATAGAGTATACTAACGAAGTGGTGTATTTGAACGATCAGGAAATTGCGATCATCCGAGATGGTGAACTAAGCATCAAGAATACTGCAAACCTGCCCTTAACGCCGTATATAGAGACCGTTGACCTTGAACTTGAAGCGATCGAGAAAGGCGGATTTGAACATTTCATGCTGAAGGAGATTTTTGAACAACCCCGTTCCATCAGCGATTGTATGCGCGGTCGCCTGAATGCGAAGTCAGGCAGGTTGGTGCTGGGCGGGCTCAGCGAGTATTTGGGCACACTCGCGAAGGCGGATCGGATTATTATCATAGCTTGTGGTACCTCATGGCATGCTGGATTGGTTGCAGAATATTTCTTTGAGGAATTTTGCCGGATACCGGTCGAAGTTGAGTATGCGTCTGAATTCCGCTACCGAAACCCTGTCATACGGGAAGGTGACGTCGTGATAGCAATTTCACAGTCGGGTGAAACGGCTGATACCCTAGCTGCCATCGAACTGGCTAAATCAAGGGGTGCGATAATTTTTGGGGTTTGCAACGTTGTTGGATCGTCGATTCCAAGGGCTACGCATGCGGGTGCCTATACTCACGCAGGACCTGAGATTGGTGTGGCGAGCACAAAAGCCTTCACAGCACAACTTACTGTTTTAACCATGATTGCGTTGAGTGTAGCGCAAAAGAACGGCACTATCTCCAATGAAAAGCTGCTTTCCTTGTTAGTTGAAATGGAGAATATTCCATCCAAAGTAGAGCGGGCACTCCAACTGAACGATCAGATAGAAAAAATTGCATTGCTTTTTAAGGATGCCCGGAACTTCATTTACCTCGGGCGAGGATACAATTTCCCGGTAGCGCTTGAGGGTGCTTTAAAACTGAAAGAAATCTCCTATATCCATGCTGAAGGATATCCTGCTGCTGAGATGAAACACGGACCAATCGCGCTTATTGACGAAGAGATGCCGGTAGTGTTTATTGCAACGAAGGATAATTCATACGAGAAAGTCGTTTCCAATATTCAGGAAGTAAAAGCGCGAAAGGGTCGCGTAATTTCTATCATCACTGAAGGTGATGAACTCATCCCAAAGATGTCCGAATTTTGTATAGAGGTGCCTTCAGTACATGATGCATTGATGCCATTGGTTTCTGTTATTCCGCTGCAACTACTTTCTTATCATATCGCAGTTCTTCGCGGTTGCAATGTTGACCAGCCACGCAATCTAGCAAAGTCGGTTACGGTTGAGTGAACTTAGCTCGCATCATGGCTATCTGTCATTTCTCAGGATTTAAGACAACCTGCACATAGTTTTTCATGTCCAGGTATTTGTTCGCGGCCTCCTTAATGTCGGCTGGAGTAATTTCCGAAATTCGTTCTTCGTAGGTTAATACGTTCTTTAGGTCGATGCCCAACTCTACACTCTGCAAGAGCTGGCGTGCCCAGTAGTTATTCTCTTTAAGATTCACGTCGTGTTGTTGTTTCCAGGTTTCTTTTACCTTATTCAAATCCTCAACGGCAGGGCCGTTCGCCTTGATCTTATCAATTTCCTCGTGGGTTGCGGCAATCAACTTGTCGACATTTTCAGGGCCGCAAGGTAATGAAGCACCAAGCGAGAAGTGATTGTATGGATGCTTATTCAGTGCACCGTACATACCTCCGCCGTAAATTCCAGCCAGGTCCTCACGGAGTTTCTCAATGAGTTTTATATTCAATACTTCTATTAGCGCCTGAATTCTTAATTGTTCCTCCATACTATATGGCGCCTCTCCGTTCCAAAACATCCGAATAAAGCTCTTTGGCTCTGTTCCCTTAAAGACCTCCCGCTTCACCGCCTTGGCGGGCCGCAGTCCAACGTCTTTAAAAGTTGACTTTCCTGAAGATGATTTCAGCCCGCCCAGATATGTGGCAAGCAGTGGTTTGATCTCTTCCAATTCGAATTTTCCAACGAATACAAAAGTGAAGCCGCTAGCATCATTGAAGCGTTCCTTGTAAATATCCAGCGCGCGCTGATCGTTGATTTTGCCAAAATTTTCAGGCTTAGGTACGCGTGGAGCCCAGGGATGATTTCGGTATAGAATTCTCATCACGGAATCCTGAAAGGTATACTGGGGGTCAGAGCTCATATTCTGATACATTGCCTGTTGCTTAGCTACAAATGATTTGAACAATTCGGCATCATATCGAGGCTCCGTAAAGTACAGGTATGTAAGTTGCAGCATCGTTTCGATGTCAACGACGGCGCTTTGCCCAGTAATCGATTCAGAAATTGTGCCTAGCCGTGGCGTTACGGTAGCACTTTTGCCGGCCAGTACTTTTCGAAGCTGAACGGGAGTAAAATCTGCAATACCCATCTGTGTGACAATAGCGGATGCATATTCAGCATTGAATCGGTCCTGTGGGCCATATAGATATTGCCCGCCGAATCTTGATGCTGTCATAACGATCTGGTCATTCTTGAAGTCAGTTGGCTTAAGCAGAATCCTAATGCTGTTGCTCAGCATCAATTCTGTAACTCCAAGTTCAGGTATGTTTTTCTCGGATACGATTTTCCCGGCAGCAGGTACCTTTTCCATTAAGCTGGCTGCCACTGCGCTTTCCTCATAGGCTGTTACCTCGCCTTTGGCAGCCTGATCGGCGATGGCAAGCAGTTCCTCGTTAGAGGGAATTTTGAATTCCGCTTTGTCAGGTCCTGTAAGAACTACAAGTTTGTTTTCGGTATCGGGTGGAATTGTCTTAGCAGCATACTGGTTAACCTCCTCCAAAGCAATGCCGTCGAGAAATTGCTTATGATAGTTGTATTCATTTTCTATTCCGGGTATTGGCTCCATCTCCAGAAAATTACTGATATACTCCTGCACGATGTTTGCTGACTCTGTCTTATCTCGCTCGTTGTATGCTCGCTCGATGTTCTTCATGAGTATTTTCTTCATGCGATCAAGTTCGGTTGCAGTAAATCCGAATTTTCTGGCGCGCTCGTTTTCCTGAATGATAGCGTTGATGGCCGGCTCTACACCACCTTTGCCTAGTACTGCGAAAGACCGATATGCCTCGAATCCTCTCACAAATTCTCCGAGGCTGCTCGCTCCATAGATAAAGGGTGGATTGGGGCTTTGTGTAAGTTCTTGCAGTCTTTGGCTTAACATGCTCGTGAATAGCCGTTCGATAATAAAATTCCTGTAGTCGTTGACAGTTGTTTCAGGTATTAATTTTCTGGTTGTATAGTAGATCTGAACAAAGTGATTGGTTGCTTCTTTATCAGTCGCTACTATTCCTTCTGATTTTTTTCGAGGTAATACTTCACCACTTGGTCGAGGACGAGGTTTCTCCGGATTCTTTAAATGCTCAAAATGTTTCCTCACGAGCTTCTCGGCATCTGCAACTTCGATGTCGCCCACGACGACCACCGCCATAAGATCAGGCCTGTACCAGTCACGATAGAATTTTTTTATCGTTTCATACTTGAAATTCTTTAACACATCCTCCGTCCCAATCGGTAAACGGTCGCCATACTTAGACCCTTCAAAAAGCTTTGGAAAATAAATCTTGCTCATTCGATCATCAGCCCCCTTTCCTAGACGCAATTCCTCTAGTACAACGCCGCGTTCCTTGTCAATTTCAGCGTCATCAAAAGCTACTCCGCTGGCCCAATCCTCAAGGATTTGAAAACCTTTCTCAATATTCTCCTTCTTTTCCGTAGGAATGGGAAGGATATAAACTGTTTCATCAAACCCCGTATAGGCGTTAAGGTCTGCGCCAAACTTTACGCCAATAGATTGGAGAAATGATACGAGGTCATTCTTTTGAAAATTCTTTGAACCATTGAAAGCCATGTGTTCCGTAAAGTGTGCAAGTCCTCGTTGATCATCATCCTCCAGAATTGATCCAGTGTTTACGGCAAGGCGCAACTCTATTTTCCTCTCTGGTCTGGTATTTTTCTGAATGTAGTAGGTCAGACCATTTGCCAGCTTTCCCATTTTCAAGCGGGGATCTGTCGGCAGTGGGTCTGTAAGCTTGATTTGTCCAACGGCGGAAAGGCTTATGGACAGTAAAAGAAATATAAGTTGTATGGGATTTCGTATCATCATCTTCGTTTTCGAATTGTTATTTTAAAGGCACAAAGTTAGCGGTTCCTGCAGCGTAAATGGCGAGGAGTGGAACCTCATTTATGTTCTATTTTTCATACCACCGCGAGTTTATTACCTCCAACATTTCATGGTGCATCGCACTGTTCGCGGCACAAAGTTCTCCCCCGAATAAAACATTGTTCCCTCCGGTGAAGTCCGTCACTTTCCCCCCGGCCTGCTGTACAATAAAAATGCCTGCTGCAACATCCCACGGATTGAGATTGTATTCAAAAAATCCCTCAAGCCTGCCGCAGGCTACGTAAGCAAGATCAATGGCGGCGCTACCTAGCCTTCGAATGCCATGAGATTTTTCCAGAAACTCCTTAATAATCTCCAGGTAGATTTCCTTTTTTTCAAAGTGATAGTATGGGAATCCAGTCGCTAATAAACTTTTTTGCAGTGTACCGACGTTTGATACGGTGATGACTTGATTATTACAGTAGGCATGACCTCCATCGATGGCATGAAAGCATTCCTGACGGACAATGTGGTAAATTACGCCCAGTATGAGCTTATTCTTATAGGTGAGTCCAACACTTATAGCATAAATCGGCAGTCCGTGTAAAAAGTTGGTAGTTCCATCCAGAGGATCTATGATCCAGTTGTATTCATGGTGCTGTGATTGCGTTACAGTTCCTTCTTCAGTAATGAATCCTGCTTCGGGCATCAGTTTCTTGAACACAGCTACCAGCCTACGTTCAGCTTCCTTATCGACATAGGAAACAAGATTATTAAAGCCATCTTTTTGTTCAACGCGCGCATGATCAAAATTTGCGCCTTCATGACGTATAAACTGACCTACTTCAATGCAAATATCAATAACACTCTTTTCGATTTCCCGTAAATTCATCTCGACGCTTTTTTAGTCATTCCCTTTACAAGGGTGAAGATAATGATCAACGCTGAAACCCATGCACCGGTTCGGCATATTAATTCCCCTCGCTCAGAATACTGAGCATTATTTGAGCCCATACCTGAGTAAAGACCTATTACATCGAGTTTAGTTATGCCGTCGTAAGTCAACGTAAGCGAGTAAACAATCGGTAAAAAAATTATTAATAAGGCAATTGTACCAAACACCCAGTTTATTTTTTTGTGTGCAAACAGGGCCTCGTACAGAAGCAGATTGGCGATCAAGATCCAAAGTGTTGCGCCGGCATACCCTGTGTATGTGTTCCAACGAGTCCATTCTGTTCTGTGCCTTAGCAAGTCAGCGAGAAATACCGGGTTTAATTCCTTTGATAATTTTAAGAAAAGGTATTCTACCCCTAAAATAAAAATAATCAGCGCGAATTTATTGAGCCTGTGTGTCCATTGTTGCATCAGAAAGTAGGCTGAAAAAACTACGGCGAGCAAGCTGAAATAAATAATCCATGAGAGAACACTGCTCTGCTGCATGCTCTGGCGCATGGCATAATAAAAAACAAAGGCAGTACCAATGGCTACGATGAAAGGAAGACCCGAATCCTTCAGCGCGGAGGGATGATCGATAAGCGCAAACAACGGCGCAAATGCCACAAAGATCAAAATAGGAAAGTCCCTTAATACAAATGCAAGCAGCAGCAGCGTTTGACTTAGAATGAAAAGCCTTACTGGATTATTGCCCAACCGATGAAAAAAACTCATGCCCTTTACCTTTCCTTGCCTGCTATGACGATAACAATTTCCCCTTTGATTTCCGTTGATTGAAAATGGCTCAAAATTTCGGTTAATGTTCCATTGACAGTTTCTTCAAACATTTTGGTGAGCTCCCTGGAAACCGAACCTTGGCGATCTGCGCCGAAATATTCCTGGAATTGGTGCAGCGTTTTTTTTAAGCGATGCGGCGACTCATAGAAGATCATTGTCCGCTCTTCCGTGGCCAATTTTCTCAGATGGGTTTGCCTTCCTTTTTTCAATGGCAGAAACCCCTCAAAAATAAATCGATCGGATGGAAGGCCGGATTTGATAAGCGCGGGTATGAAGGCCGTTGGACCAGGAGGACACTCTATTTTCAGACCGGCATGGACGCAAGCTCGCGCGATAAGAAAGCCCGGGTCAGAGATTCCCGGAGTACCTGCGTCGGAGATCAAAGCCATCTGCTCGCCCTTCTTCAGCCGTTCTACAAGATCTGCAAGAATTTTGTGTTCATTAAAATTGTGAAAGCTTTGAAGGGGTTTGGAGATATTGTAATGCTTTAACAAAACGCCCGATGTCCTTGTGTCTTCCGCTAGTATTAGGTCGACAGAGTTAAGAATTTCAATCGCTCGAAATGTGATATCGCCCAAATTTCCGATCGGTGTAGCGATGATGTATAAGGCCGTTTTTTTGGTTGAATGCATAATTAGGGGTTCGCCGCTCGGGCTGCATCAGAAACGTGCATTTCTCCATAAGTCAATGACTTCGTACCACGTTTCCTGGAACTTTTTTTCGCGAACCAGCACAAAATTTTCAGGATCAAATAATGTGCTTGACTTCACAAACTCAAAAGTGATCTTGTACATACTATTTTTGTAGGTCCAAACCTCCCTGTCAGCGAATTTGTACACTTGATCAGGCAACCCGAAGATTATGTAGATCATCCCACGGTCTGTCTTCCAACCTTCTTTGTAAGAAGTAAAAAAGGCATTGGCTAGTTCGACCCTGCGAAAATAACTTCGCATAAAATTTCTAGCTCGTTCAGTATTCTGTGTAATCGATAATATCACTTTATCAAAAGCTTTCTTTTCACCTTTGGCCTGCTTAATTCGGTCGAATTCCTGTTTTGTGCATACGTAAATCAAAGGGTCTGCGAGGCTTTCTATTTTAGTGAGCCGTGGATAATCCTCTTCAACACGAAATGCAAAACCTGCTGTTGCGTTAGTGTCACTTTGCACCAGATACAAACCTGTTTCTGCAAATGAAATAGGTTCACTTAACTTATGACTAAAGGTTGAATCGACTATCATGCTTTTTGCAACCCGGCCCATGCCCGTCGAGAATCCTGGCACTGCCGCGGGGAAATCGTCATTGTAATAGGAGATTATCTTGCGTTCACCTTCTCCAGCAAGTGTTACCGGACTATCTTTCTTGATAAAGCCTTCCACCACGGGCATGTCGTTCGAGATCAGGTAACCGTCAGCCGGATACTTTGGGTCAAGTAGCTTACTGAATATCCATGCCCGTTTCGCGACTTGGTTAACCACCTTGGCCGTGATAATCTTCTTCTCTGGAAAAGACGCTATGAATACGCTGCCTTTGATTGCGTTTCTCGTCCTGTTCATTGCGACGCTGTCGCCAGTAATGGGCGTACCATCCTTTTCACTGACATCGTTTCGCAAATCCCATTGGATGATGAATTGATCTATATCCTGGGTTGTGTCACGAAGCGTCAAATCGTAAAAGGCAGTCCAACCGTGGCTTGATTTAACAGCCTCAACCGAAAATTGAAAGGGTTCATTGGAATTATAAACAAAGTTGTAGTTTATATCTCTTAGCGGTTGACCCAAAGTCGAGACTGGGAATAATAGAATGAAGAAAAGGTATTTCATCAGCGTGTGAAAATAACGATGTTCTGTAAAAATACGAGGGATCGTCACGATAGCCATCGCCAGCAGGGTATTTTTTCCACTGATAACGCCTATTTGTCGTTAAGCGTATGCTCATGCTACGTTCTTTAGATTCCTGGCGTTTAAAGTTAAACAAGTCGTGCGGCTCGATGGTTGAAGTATCTACGCTCCTCCAATTCGACATTCTACGGATCAAATTACTAATTTTGCTGCCCATATGGCCAAAGTGTATACCACAGAAATCACGAGTGAACAAATCAGATCGGATAACCCTATTCATCAAAGGTTATTTAAGGCGTACGTGATTGCGAGAGACTATGTTTATGGAGACGTTCTTGAAGTGGGCTGTGGAGAAGGCAGAGGGATTGGACTGCTGTTACAATCGGCAACCAGCTTTACAGCAGTGGATAAATTAAAGGATGTGATACTAAACCTCAGGTTGAAATACCCGACTGTGAGGTTCCTGAGCATGAATATTCCACCTCTAGGCGAACTCCGGGATAATGCATATGACAGCGTGGTCAGTTTTCAGGTAATAGAACATATCCAGGATGACCTTTTATTCTTGAAAGAAATTCATCGCGTGCTAAAACCCGGCGGAATGGCACTCCTCACGACACCCAACCGAAGTATGTCACTGACGAGGAACCCCTGGCATATACGCGAATATCTCCCGGACCAATTACAAAGTCTCGCGGCACCGATTTTTTCGAGAGTGGAGTTAAAAGGGATTACAGGAAACGATAAAGTGATGAGCTATTATGAGAAGAACAAGCAATTTGTGAAGCGCATCACTCAATTCGATATTTTGAACCTTCAGTACCGCTTACCCTCATCGTTGCTTAAAATTCCATACGAAATCTTAAATCGCTGGAACAGAAACAAACTCCAATCAAACGACGATCGACTTGTCACGAACATTCACCATGAGGATTATTTATTAGTGGAGGATCCAACCAATGCATTAGACTTATTCTTAGTGGTCACCAAGTAGGCCTGGTTCAGATGATTGCAAAAAAAAAGGACCGTCATTGGTTACGAATTCCAACGCCGTTATGTCTCCTAGAAAAAGAAACTCAATTTCATTTTAAGAAACAATGGTGTTCCGGGTGTAAAGTGAATCTCTGAAACGGATTCGTCTTCTGAAATCAACCTTGATTCCGTATCAAATTGCGCTTCGTTCCAATCGATATCAAAAATATTTTCAGCAGACAAGCCAATTTCAAATCTTTTATGCGTGTAGTTGATGACAGCATCAGCCAAAAAATATCCTCTTGCGATTACGCTCTTGTCTTCATTTGCGGCCCTATCACCTATATAACGATAGCGCAGCGTTCCGTTTAAACCATTTTTCATTTTATAGGAAACACCTCCTATGCTTGATACAGTAGGTGCCAGGGGAATATAGTTCTGACCTTCAGGTTCATCTCGCGCCTCCGGTTTCGTGATGTTCAGATCACTATCAAGAAACAGTCCAGGAAGAATTTCATAGCGCATTGAAAGATCGATGCCCGCACGCCTGCTTCGGCCGCTGGGCTCAACAATCCCTTCGTCCCCCACGTATACGAATTCCTGATTGAGTGCCAGCCCCCAAACGGCCACATGGACAAATAGCCCGCCTGTTAGCTTTGTGTTGATTCCAAGATCAGCCCCGTAAGCCCTCGGCAAGATCTGCTGACCACCCTGCTGTGTCACCACACGAGCGTCGTTAGAATGAAATCCAAGCCCAGTGCGAACGTATAATTGCGTGCTTGAATTCAATTGATAGTTCACGTTAAGCTTCGGACTAACAATCGGCTTTCCCACAGATTTGTTTGAAGATCCCAAAGCGTCATCGTAGTCGAAAGAGAAATAATCAAATCGCAAGGCTCCATTGACAGACCATTTTTCTGAAAGTGATAATGTTTCGCTTACGTAAGCGTTAAGATTTCCCTCTGTAATATCGCCGCGGCGAACGTCACTCAAGGATCTTCTTTCTACAGTGTTTGATAGAGAAATATCATGGATGTCGTCAAGCCGAAATCCGACGCCGATATCAGTTGTGAAAGGTTTCCCAAAGAGTTGTCCACCGGAATTGTAATTGGATTTGTAACCGTAAATCATCCTGGACTCCTTTTGCCTGATCTGATCTCCATTTAGCTGATCATTCAAGTAAAAAGTGAAGTTGGAATACAAATTAAATCTGTAACGCACAGCATATGCTTGTTGCCTTAAGTATGCGCCGTTTCGAAATTGATGCGTATGTTTGAGAAAGAGGTTCGCTCGGGTTGTCTCTCCTCCTTCCGTGTCGTCGATTGAGCCAAACCTGGTGATGGTTCCATCCTCGACGAGACGCGTTGGAATTTGGCCTGACGCGTCCCATCGGCTTGTAAAGAATGAGGCGCCAATGGTAAGGTTGTCATTATCATTTAGCTGCGTTGAAACTTTTGACACGATGTTAAACCTGTTGAAATTCTGGGGACTCTCCACAAAGCCATCCGTTCGAAAAAATTCTGCACCTAGATAACCAGTACTTAGGTCCTGTTCCCCTGAAAATAGCTTGACACCCGCAACTGTCCTCAAAGTTCCGAATTGGGCTCCTTCCATTTTGACAAAATTTTCCTCCAGAACATTTTTGGTTTGGAAGTCAACGAATCCGGCAGTAGTGAAATCACCCTTTTCGGCGTAATAGGGTCCTTTATCGAAATTCACATAGTTGATCATTTCCGGTATTACAAAATGCAAATCGGAGTATCCTTGTCCGTGTGCATGCGATACCATATTCACCGGCAGTCCGTCAACCTCCATACTGAGATCCGTCCCGTGATCAATGTCGAAGCCTCGCAAAAAAATCTGTTCCGCCTTGCCACCTCCGGCGTGTTGGGCAATAAAAAGACCGGGTACCATCCTCAGAATATCTTGTGATGTATTTGTCGGCCGAAGGTTAATATCGATTGGGCTAAGGGTATTCACAGGCCGTTCTGCAACGGCGCTGATTATCAAATCCTTCAGTTCGATATTACTGTGGGTAAGTTTAAGGTTGACAATAGTAGTCGCCCCGTTAGTAATATCCACGCTTTGAGTCAAAGTTTCATAGCCTATAAAAGACACGACGACTGTATACCTGCCTGGATCAAGGCCTTTTAGGCGGAAGTTTCCCGACTCGTTGACAATGGCGCCAATATTCTTTTCTTTGAGGAATACGTGAGCTCCGGTAAGCGCCTTGTTATGCACATCCAGTATCTGCCCTGTAATGTTACCCTGTGCTCCTGCGGCGAATGAAGTGATGACAATGCTAATTGTGAAGAGAATCCTTTTCATAACAATTCGTAGAAATAATTATTTTAATATGTTTCTGAGTGATAATCGCCGTATGATTATTACTTTCTGATTCGTTGTAGAATCAAGAAATTTTGAATCTTACCGATGTGAGCTCCGGTGAAATCAAGGTTGAAGAATTCTCATAAGTTGGGAGGAGGTACAAAAAACGGATTGATCGCTGAGAGCAATTTTGTTTCAGGCTCGGAAAACTGCTGGTGCAAAATATTAGGGCGCTTAAGCGACAGTGTGCAAACTTCAAAAAATAAGAAATAACAATTTGTAGAATAGATTAAATTGGGATCGTCAGTATTAGAATGATCTACGACAATCATACCATGGTGATCTTGGGCCTTGTGGTGATGGCCATTGGCATGATGATGAAGAGAACTCTTGAATGCATGTAAAATAGAATGACCAGTTTCCCACAAACTAAAGCTTAGTAAAGCGGTACCATAAATAATTAGTAGCAATATGGTGACGTGACGGAGAGTCATAAACTTTCAATAGCGGCTGCGATTTTAGCAGTGGTTGAAGGGCCAAGTTCAAAACGGCATTTCAAAGCCTCCTTAAGATATTGATCACCCTTTTCATGATTACCATTCGCGTGATAAATCATTCCAAGATGGTAAAAGGCTTCAGGCTCAAACGTCTGATTTTCTACATGCTTCGTAGCAACTTCGAACGCCTCTTTAAATTTGTTCTGATGATAGTAGCCCCAGGCAAGTAGGTCGAAGGATTGGGGCGTTGACCTGTTGTTAATTTCCTCAACCGCCATTGAAACGGCTGCGCTTGCATTGTTAAATTCCTCTGCTTCCAGCAAAGCCAGGTACTTCATATACATCGGTCTATAGGCGGGTACAGAAGCGAGTGAACGAAACTTTTTCAATTGGTTCGCCTTTTCGAGTGTGTTCCCTTCCAGGTGAGCAATCTCTGCTAGGATCAAATGAAGCTCTGGCATCCGATTGCGTGCAGCCAGTGTGTTAACGATTCTTTTGGCATCCTTAATCTTCTTATCGTGTGAAAGCGCAATCCAGGCTATACCCTTCAAGCTATAGTCATCTGAAGGATGGTTTCTCAAAACATTGAGGTATACAGCGTATGAATCCTCAATCCGGCCCGCATGGCCGTACATGTCGGCCAGGTTCGAAAGAGCCCATTGCGACAATGCTTTATTTCCTCTGACTCGATGATAGGCTTGTTCCATGCAAACAATAGCGCTATCCAGCATTCCCTCGTGGTCTTTGACTTTTGCCTTTCGGATGAGGTATGCGAAGGAGCGCTTATTCTTAAACTGCCGAAGGATTTGATTGGCCCTGGCGTAGTCTCCTATTTCCAGGGAGACATCTGCGAGAAGCAGGAGGGAAGCCGACTTTTTATCCTTGAGGCTAAGCGCTTTTTCTGCATATTCTTTTGCATCTTGGAATTTATGCTGAGAGATAGCATTGGCGGCAAGAGCTTGATAAATTTCAACCAGCCCTTCAGCATTTCTTTTTTGTGCCTCCTTATATAAACTGTCGGAGAGCACGATATGCTCGGCGAGTCCCGTTTCTTTAAATAGTTCCGAATAGAGTGCACCAAGTTTGATTAAGGACGCGTCGTCGTTGTTTTTCTTCAACCGGTCGCTCCAGAACTTTAGTTCCTCGTTGACAGGACCGGAAGAAACAGCCTGGCTCAAACTAAGATATGATTCATAGTCTTTAAAATCTGTAACCGATTGCCCGCGGTCGCTGCAAGCGCTCAGTAAAACGGCTATCATCAAGAGGGATGTAATTTTCATAAAAGGGTTTTGAAGTTCTGACTTTGCATCCCCTAGAATATTTAGACACGGAGATGCAAAGCAGAATTTGAATTTTAATGTGGAGAAGCCAGGTATGGAAATGAATCGGAAAAAGACTTGTCGTTCGCATCAACATGGTCGTCAGTAAGACCAGGATTGGACATCGCATCCGGTCCACCGAAGAGCAGGATTAGTTCGACCGTAATGACATCATCTTCTAGTTTGCGTCCAGTCAACACGTTGGTTCCATCGTAGAAAGTTGTCGGCGCATTCAATGATACTGTCAAAACATCAGTTGCCAGTACGCCTGTGAAGGTTGCTGCATCGAGTCCAAGCAGATTTGTTGTATAGCCCGGATTCAAAGCAAGTAGTTTATCGTTGAACTTAGTTGCAAATGCAGCGCCCTGCTCCGCTGGAGGTGTGGTATTGAAAATATCCTTTTCCCCTGTTGAGACGAATACAGTATTAATTGCAGGCCTTGCCATCTGATCTTCCTGTTCATATATAATGTTAACAGGCATATCGTTGTCATCATCGTCGTCGCACGCGGTAAATGTTATTACCATCCCGAGAAATGCGATCATAGATAAATATTTCAAAGTGGTTTTCATCATTTATTTTTTTTCAAGTTTTACATTTCACGATTGGAGGTTGCCCAGATGTTGATTGACCCTGAGCCGAGCATAGACTTGGGAACCTCTATGACTAGTGCGAGAACATTTGTGCCGGCAAAAGCATCTGTTCCAGGGTTATTAAAGGAGGTTGCCGTTCCTCCTATGATGGCCTTAAATTGGTTCAAGTCAAAGAAGAAGGGATCATCGCGCGGTCCCGCGAACACTTTTATCCCATTGCTTTCGCCGATTATGGGGTTGGCACCGTAGGCAGAAATACTGGCTTCGATAGGACTCGATTTGAGCAGTGTGCTCATCACGCCCTTTTGTATAGGAGCCTCGGGACCGTACACTTTTACTTTTCCATTGTCAAACGCAGCTTGTATGACGAGATCCTCCGTGTTGTCTTTGGTAGCGGAGTTGTCGATGTTAATCTCGATCATTACTTCTTCATCGAAAGAAGCGGCGGCCGTAGCTGTCGGGGCGAGCAATCCCTGTACGTTGACGACAAACACTATATTGTTTGCGTTGGCGGGACTTTGAAAGGCATACACGTCGGTAATATCCGATCCTGTACCCGTGACTGCAGGCGAGTCGATGTGATCCGCAGCGATCAGGTAACTGGCTGCACATGCAACAATAGCGACAAGTGCAAGACCAAGTGTTTTAAGGTTAAGCTTTAATCTCATAACGATTTATTGTTTTGTTTTCATCACCTACGAGACCACTGACCGATCTGGATTTTTCTGGCCGATAATTTTTTTGTGGCACAAAAAAATGCCGAGTGTTTTTTTAATACTTTCGTGGAGAAAAACCTCTTGTATTATTCCGGCCGCGTATAAACATAGTTCTGAGGAAGCATTGGTTGTTGCGCTGCAACGCAGGGACCGGAGCGCTTTGGAGTATTTATATGATCATTATTCGGGCGCGCTGCTTGGCGTTATTACTAGAATTATTAAGAAGGAGGAATTGGCAGAGGAAATTCTGCAGGATGTTTTTCTAAAAATCTGGGATCGAATCGATACCTATGATTCAACCAAGGGAAAGCTTTTTACGTGGATGTTGAACATCGCAAGGAACCAGGCCATTGATAAAACCCGATCAAAAGAATTTAGCAAGGGCAAAAAAACTGACGATATCGAAAATATCGTAAGTAAAGTTGACAGGAAAGAATTTACGGAACTAAAAGTGGAGGGAATTGGCCTTCAGGAGATCCTGCAAAAACTGCCGGAAGAACAGCGGTTTGTAATAGATCACCATTATTTAAAAGGGTATACACAGGCGGAAATGTCGGAAGAGTTTAATTTGCCCCTGGGGACAGTTAAAACCCGAATGCGCCTTGCCATGAAAGAATTAAGAAATTTGTTGAAAATAGCGTGAACGTTGAGGAATACATATCGTCGGGTATTTTAGAAGCCTATGCATTAGGTGAGCTGTCTGAACAGGAACGCAAGGAAGTTGAAACAAACCTTCAGCAATATCCTGCTCTAAGAAGGGAACTTGCGCTCATTGAAGAGACGCAGGAGCAGCTCTTGATGAAGGCAGCTATTAAACCGAGCGCCGCGGCGAAAACAACTCTATTTACTACCCTTGACACGCGAAGAAGTGCAAGCAAGGTTGTTGAGCTCGATACGAAACGATCGGACGTGTCCTTCTGGAAATTCGCCGCAGCTGCTGCGGTTACAATTGCATTAGTAAGTTCATATCTGGCTTTCAACTACTGGACGAAATGGAAAGCCACCGAAAACAGTTTATCGGACCTCATTGCACAGAATCAACGTGTAGCGCAGGATTATAATACTGTAAACGAGCGATTGGATCAAATTGAAAAAGACTTGAATATCATGAATAATCCTGCATTTAACAGGGTTGTCATGAAAGGGACGGCAAATGCGCCTGGCTCGATTGCCTCTGTTTATTGGAACGAAGCTACCAGGGAGGCGTATTTGAGTATTAAGGGCATGAAAGAACTCGCACAGGAGAATCAGTACCAACTTTGGGCGATTATTGATGGCAAACCTGTTGATGTGGGTGTATTTGACGGAAATTTTGCTGGACTGATGAAGATGAAGGAAGTGCAGCCAGGCGCAGCTGCATTTGCGGTAACCATCGAGCCTAGAGGCGGCAAATCAAGTCCCACAATGGAAACCATGCAAGTTATTGGGAATGTTGTGAAAGGTTAAACCGAACCTTCAATTTTTTTGCTTATCACGTAATTTCTTACAAGCGATAACCTGTCGCATGCGATCCTATATTCTTCAATCTTAAGTGGATTTAATAAATTTACAATCCATCATTTTTGGCTAATTATGAGTATTAAATTCCTCGCAGGATTTATTTTTTTAACTTCTTATTCCTTCGCTCAAAACACAGATTCACTTCACGAGGTCCGATGGAAATCGGCATTGAAAAAATTAGACGCAGAGGACTACAGTGATGCTTCCGTTCAATTTACTCAACTTATAAATGCTGGTTTTTCCAATAAGGAAGTGTATGTAAAACGCGGGATCGCTCACTATCATTTGAAAAATTATGACAAAGCAAAATCAGATCTGGACGACGCTGTAAAAGCCAGAGTCAACTCAGTTGAATTGTTTGAATACCGTGGCAACACAAAGTACCACTTGAATGACTATGAAGGTGCGGCTATTGACCTTGACAAAGCAGTGAGTATGGGGGCAAAACAATATGAAACTTTTGTTAATCTCGGCAATGCTCAATTCAGGATGGAAAACTACCGCGATGCCATCAATAATTATGACAGAGCAATTGCCACAGGGAAAGCAGATGCCGTGCTATTCAACAATCGCGGCCAGGCTAAATTTAATTTACAGGATTATAAAGACGCGATTGCTGATTTCGATAAAGCCCTCGAGGTTAATTCAAACTACGATAAGGCTATTGAAAATCGAGCGGAGGCGAAATACAAGATTGAAGATTGGAACGGAAGTGTTTCCGATTTTGAAAAATTGCTGTCAACAGGAAGAAACGACGTGGAGATCCATCAAAAGGTGGGTATTGCAAAATATACATTGCAGGATTATAAAGGGGCCGCTGAATCGTTGGACAAAGCAGTTCAAAAAAATTTACGCGATAAGGATGTATTCCGAATACTTGGGCTGAGTTATGCACAACTGAATAACTGCACTGAAGCAACAAAGGCACTATCAGCTTCCCTATCCATGGGTGTAAATGATAAGGATGTGTTCTATCAGCTAGGTGTATGTCAATACAAAAATAAAGAGTATGCGGCTGCCATCGAATCCATAGGACGTGCCATCGACAGTGGTGTGAACTCACAAGATGCGTATTTGTACAAAGGAAAGGCAGAGTTTGTTCAGAAGGATTTCGAGAATTCAATGAAGGATCTTGAGAAAGCTCTTTCACTTGGAGCCAAAGACGCCGAAGCCTACCAGAACTTTGGCGACTTGAAGTTTATGAAAGATGATTTTGCCGGTGCAATAAAAAATTACGACAATGCAGTTAGTCTTGGCGCAAACGAGGCAATGTTGTTCAACAACCGCGGCAAAGCGAAATATAATTCAAATGACATCGCCGGATCCATCTCTGACTATGACAAGGCGATTCAGCTCAACTCTGGCTATGGCAAGGCGTTATTAAATCGGGGAATAGCAAAGTTCGCATTGAAGGATTATGCCGGAGTGTGTGCGGATCTTGAGAAAGCGAAAGCCACAGAAGGTGAAACATCAGAAGTTGTGAAAATGCTTGGCATCTCCAACTACTTACTTGCAAAAAAGGACTTGGCCCGGACTTACCTGGACAAAGCTTCACAATTGGGAATAAAAGACGGCAAAATCTCGCTGTACACTGGATATCTCATGTACGAAGCCGGAGATAGCAAAGGAGCAATTGACGCATTAACTGCTGCTGAATTGTCGGGAGAAAAGGAAGCTGACCTGTATATGAAGCGCGGCTTGTCTTCATTTGCGCTAAAGCAATTTAGTCCGGCGATAGGTGATCTGGAAAAATACCTGCGGCTCGGCAAACCCGACTTCTTGATTTTTGAAGCGCTTGGACTCTCTTATGTGAGCATTCAAAAAGAGATGGAGGCGCTGCCTAATTTGGAAAAGGCGGCGGCTGCCGGAAGTAAGAACAAAGAAGTCTATTATGCTCTAGGCAATGCCCGCTTCAAGGCCAATAACTTCAATAGCGCAATCGAAGCGTATGACAATGCTATTGCGCTGGGTGCTAACGACGAAATCATATTCAATAATCGTGGAAAGGCCAAGCTGAATGCCGGTATGGTGAACGAATCTATTCAAGACTTCGACCGCGCATTGGGTATCAAACCTGATTATACACAGGCACTCAAAAATCGAGCTGCCGCGCGCTATCAGCTCAAAGCATACCCCGGCGTAATATCGGATCTGGCAATCGTTGCTTCGCGGAATGAAGCAGGCGGCGATGAATTTGCTGTCTTGGGGATCTCAAAATACCACACGAAGGATGCAAAGGGCGCAGTTGAGGCTTTGACGAAGGCGATTGAAAATTCGAACAACAATATTGATGTCTATACAGCGCGCGGCAGCTCTTATGTTGAATTGAAGGAGTATGAAAAATCTATTCCCGATCTAAACAAAGCTATCGAGGGAAGAGTAAATGATCCTGATCTATTCCTCAAACGCGGCGTGGCCAAGTATATGCTGAAAGACTATAGCGGAGCATTTACAGATCTGGACAAGGCTATAAATTCGGGTGTTGGAACTGCCAACGCTTTCGATATGCGCGGGCACTGTCGTTATGAAATGAAGAACATTGGCGAAGCCGTTAAAGATTTTACGTTAGCAATTGAGAAGGATCCTAAACTTTCAATCGCTTTCTTTCATAGAGGCGATGCCCGGTTTATGGCCGACGATCTGACTGAAGCGATTGAGGATTATACACAGGCTGCCACACTTGGTCTCGATGATCCCGTTTTATACAACAACAGAGGCAAGGCTCATTTTAGAAAAGAAAACTATGTAGCTGCCATCGCCGATTTTTCCCGAGCTATTGACCGAAGAAAGACATATACCAAAGCATATGACAACAGGGGGCAGGCGTACTTTATGACCAAAAAGTTTGAGGAGGCCATTCGGGATTTTAGGGATGTTGAGAAGCTGGTTGAAAAGCCGGATCCGGAGTTGTATCGTTGGCTCGGGGACAGTTACTATAATGTTCAAAAGTTTCCACCTGCACGTGAATATTACGATAAGCTCATTGATGCAGGCGTAAATGATAAGCAAGTCTTCTTTAAAAGAGGGCTTATGCGGATGGAAGAGGAAGATTTCCAGGGCGCATTAACTGACTTTGAGAGCGCTGAAAAAGCCGGCGAAAATACGGTGTCGCTGTACTTGAATCGAGGCCGGGCGTACATCGCATTAGAGGACGTGAAGTCGGCTGTGACCTCATTAAACAAGGCGTTAGACATCGACCCGAAAAATGCAGACGCACACTTCAACAGGGCTCTGATCAAAGAAGGACTCGAAGATTACGAGGGGGCAATGCTTGACTACAACAAAGTGATTCAATTGAATCCAGAGGATGGATTGGCTTACTATAACCGGGCAACCTGTAAATCGCAGCTTGATGATTTTGGTGCTGGCGTGTCTGACATGGATGAAGCCATTCGTATTGAACCTAAAAATGCAATGTATTATAAGCAACGTGGCAATTTTTATTACCAGTTAAAGCAAACTGCGAAGGCCTGCTTCGACTGGCGGAAAGCAGTCGAGTACGGTGACGATAAAGCCCGTTTTCAAATTGATAAATATTGTGTTAAGTAACGGGCGACGTCTACCAGTATGCTAGCCGTTGACGGTTAACTGAATTTATTAAGATTTATTGTTTCTCCCCTTCAATTTTTGTCTGGTGAGGTTTTTGCTCCTCACGTATTAAAGATTTCAAAGTATTTTAGTTGAGAAAGGAGACAACCCTATGAATCGGTTAAGGAAATTGTGTGCATTGCGAGTGGGTGCAAAAAGTCATTTTTATTCTGCTGCAGAAAGACTTTTAATGCCAATACTCTTTTGCCTATTAATATCACTTGGTGCTCGCGCACACACTAACCTAGTCGGCAAGGTGACCTCAGTCATCGACGGCAACACCATCGAAGTCACCGTACCCGAGAACAAAAAGCTTACGGTATCGCTCGAGGGTATCGATTGTCCGGAGATGGGTCAGGAATATGGACACGACGCAAAAGCATTTCTTGAAGAAATGGTGTTAAAGAAGGACGTAGAATTGGAAATTAAAGGAAGAGACCGCTCCGGAAACCACATTGCAATTGTCAAGGTCGTTAATGGAGTGGATCTTAGAGTGGAATTGCTGAAAGAGGGTTTGGCCTGGACTTCGGAAAATGGGTCAAAAGACCTGGAGCCCTACAAAACGTGGGCGCAACGGAAAGGAAAGGGCCTTTGGAAACAGCAAAGTCCCGTGCCTCCCTGGACCTATCGTCGGCAACAGGCTATGGCAAAGCCGAAGATCCGGTGAAAGGAAAAAAGCGTCGGGAAAATATACTGGAATAATGTGGACAGTTTTCTTTTTCCGATGTCGGTCATCCACGCGAATAATGCGTTCTAAAACACAATATTTAATCAGGTAAATAGTTTTATCTTGTACCTGAGATGAGAGTTATAGCTTCAATATTACTATTGGTTTTAATAGTCAGCGCTGCGTCCGCTCAATCGCGAAGACAAAAGAAGGAAGCTGACGCTGAACTTGGACCTACCTCGTTGGATCCGTTGCCTAAGGAACGTCATGTCCCCAAGGAAGCGCGGAAACGAACCGAATCAAGGGGGCCAACGTACAACAGCGAGAGAGAATACTACGAACGCGTTGAAGCCTTTGCTAAGACAAGACGAAAAAATGAGAAGATGCTGATGACTCCTCAATACTCTGACCCCACATATTTTGGGCACAAGCGTCCACCTAAGAAACGGCCACCACACAAAATGAAATTCTGCAAAGAGTGCGGCATCAGGCATTAAGTGATTAACGCTCTCGTGCGCCTATCTATACCGGTATCGTGGAAATTTCCTTTTAACCATACGCTTCCCGCGAATAACACCTGGTAGTTCAAGTGCAATAAATTTTGCTTTTCTACTCTTGTTTAAATTCCCACCTATTAACTTAGGTATATGGACCTCCGCGTTTACATCGAGCATACCAACTTGCAGCCTACCCTTAGCATTAGCGACATTGATAGATTAGTGGAAGAAGCCAGACAGTCCCGGCTATTGGGCGTCTGTGTCCCACCATTTTGGGTAAAAAGAGCAAAGCGCGAAATTGGAAATGAGAAAATTATCTTAACTACGGTTGCAGGCTTTCCGTTCGGGTATAACATGACTGAAACTAAACTCGATGAAATTCAGCGCGCCATCGATAACGGAGCGGATGAAATCGATATAGTTTGGAATATTAGTTCCTTTAAGAGCAACCTTCCGTGGACTAAGGTAGAGATTGCCAAATGTTCTTCACTTGTACACAACCAGGAGAAACTTTTGAAAGTAATCGTAGAGTGTGCGTATCTTTCAGAATTAGAGTTGCAGACTGCGTGTAAGATGTGCGCTGACGCGGGAGTGGATTTCTTGAAGACATCTACTGGTTTTGCAAGTGCGGGAGCCTCTGTTGAACACATAATCACGATGAAAAAAGCCCTACCCACTAATGTGGGGATCAAGGCTTCAGGAGGAATTAAGACTTATGAACAAGCCAGAAAATTAATCGAAGCTGGAGCCACCCGAATCGGAACATCAGCCGGTATTTCAATATTAACACCAACCAATACGCAAACGTGATGGGCATTCAAATAGAAACTATTTTCTCATCGGAGGAAAGAATTCCTCAACCATTTCGAATTCAAGAGCCGATTGAACAGCGGGAATATCTGATCAATGGGGAACTCAAGATTTGGCAGGGTAGTCTTAACCCCGTGCTGAGTCCCATCTATTTGAGAAAGGGCGACGAGTCCAGTCAAAAGATACTCGGGAGGACGCCGCTCTTAACTGCAAAGGAATCCCTGGAGGCTTTAGACGCGGCGGTAAATGCATACAACCTCGGCAACGGACTATGGCCCACCATGAGCGTGGTGGATCGCATTGAACATGTAGAAGATTTTCTGAAAAGCATGCGTAACAGACGGAACGAGGTAGTGACGCTCCTGATGTGGGAAATAGGAAAATCCTTAAAAGATTCGGAACGGGAATTTGATCGCACATGCGACTATATTGTAGAAACAATAAAAGCTTACAAAGAATTGGACAGGAACTCGGCCAAGTTGGTTGAAGAACAAGGCTTCATGGCACAAATTCGTCGCGTGCCGCTGGGAGTTTCCCTTTGCATGGGCCCTTATAATTATCCCTTAAATGAGACTTTTACCACGTTGATCCCTGCCTTAATTATGGGAAACACTGTCGTATTTAAACCAGCAAAATACGGTGTCCTTTTAATTCGTCCATTGCTTGAATCGTTCCAAAAAAGCTTTCCACCTGGTGTCATAAATATTATTTACGGACGGGGGAGGGAAACCGTGGGTGCACTCATGGAATCAGGAAAGATCGATGTCTTTGCGTTTATCGGGACAAACAAAGGGGCGAATGATTTGAAAAGACTGCATCCAAAGCCGCATCGCCTGAAGGCAATTCTAGGACTTGATGCAAAGAATCCTGCTATCGTGCTACCAGATGCCGACCTTGATAATGCTGTTAACGAATGCATTGCTGGAACGCTTTCGTTTAATGGACAGCGCTGTACGGCATTAAAGATTTTGTTCGTTCATGACACTATCGTAGAGGAGTTCATCAATCGCTTCAATGCTCTGGTGAGCAAATTAAAACCCGGAATGCCTTGGGATGATGGTGTCGCACTAACCCCCTTGCCGGAGCCGGGAAAGGTAGGCTACCTAAAGGAGTTGGTTGAGGATGCAAGGGCACATGGCGCCACCGTTGTAAATGAAAATGGTGCTTACCATGAATACACTTTCTTCTTTCCAGCAGTACTCTATCCTGTCAATGAGAAAATGCGGGTTTATTCTGAGGAACAGTTTGGCCCTGTAATTCCAATCGTACCCTTTAGCGACGATACTGAACCAATCAAGTACGTCGTGAACTCCAACTTTGGCCAACAGGTCAGTATTTTCGGAACAGACTCTAAACGTGTAGCAAGAATCATGGATGCGTTTGTAAATCAGGTAGGCCGAATTAACGTGAACGCGCAAAGTCAGCGGGGGCCTGATACATTTCCATTCAATGGAAGGAAGGATTCAGCTGAAGGAACTCTGTCCATTGCAGATGCCCTGCGAGTGTTTTCTATCAGAACTTTAGTGGCAACAAAAAGCACGGAGTCCAATAAACAGATCATAAGTACGATAATTCGTAATCGCGAATCAGCTTTTCTAAGTACAGACTATATCTTCTAGGCGTGATGTATTTATAATGAAACACGTTTTGATCAGGGTTTCGGGTAGAGTTCAAGGTGTCTTCTTTAGAGCATCCGCGAAGCAGAAAGCTGACGAATTTCGCATCCACGGTAGTGTCCGTAACAATGAAGATGGCAGCGTTTCCATCGAGGCGGAAGGAGACGAAGAATCGGTAGATCAATTCGTCGAGTGGTGCCGGAGGGGCCCTAAATTAAGCAGGATAGACCGCTGTGATATTCTTGAAGGTACGATACAAAACCTAAAGGGATTTTTTATTCTACGATGAATTTTGGTTTTGAATTATTTCGATTGGGCTTTATCTACGACCACACGGGCAGTGCCAATGCATTTTCAAGTGCAACCTGGCTGGTAAGTAAACCGAGAGTATGATGCCATGTATTCGATTGAACCTCCTAAGGTCACGTGGCCTTCAACATATGCTTCGCTTAGAAAAAACAAAATACAATTACTTTCTTCAAATGAGCATGATGTATTTGGTGATGGTAAAGTCATACTCAAATCAACTCCAGGACATACACCAGGGCACTTGGGTTAAATAAGAGAACACGGGGCTTGTTATCTTGTCGGGTGACCTCTACCATTATGCGGAGGAACGCACGTTAAACAGATTTCCGACATTTGAGTACGATAAGGAACTAACACGGAAAGCAAGAATTGAAATTGAAGATTTCTTGAAGAGTAGTAGGGCACAACTATGGATCCAGCATGATCTTCGACAAAATTCTGCACTGAAGAAGCCGCCTGCATACTGCGATT
>JAICGJ010000023.1 GCA_025923195.1 Chryseolinea sp. | reverse complement strand
GGTGATCACACCCACGCCGGCCAGTTTCGGTACCACAGAGAAGAAGGCAACTATCGGCATTGGAGCAGCTTCATATACGTCGGGAGCCCATGGATGTAATGGGGCCGCTGCCATCTTATAGAGGAAACCTGCCAGTGACATAGACCCAGCCAACAGGAAAAGGCCTGATTGTTTGTTGATCAAAGCATTCGCAAAACCTGTTGACGAAAAATCAAAAGTTCCCGTTAGCCCGTAAATGAGTGTAAAACCGTAGAGCATCACAGCAGAGGCAGTGGAGCCAAAAAGAAAATACTTCTGACTTCCTTCCGCACCCTGCTTTGAAAACGAAAAACCTGTGAGCGCATACGAGGCAATTGAGATTAATTCGAGGGAAATGAAGACGGTTACAAGGTTGATGCTCATCACCAGCAAGTGTGCGCCCAAGCCAACCGTTAGTACTAAAGCATAGTATTCAGAAAGATGTTGTTGCTTTTGATATCTCCATGTCATTAATACCGTCAACAAGCCGGCAATGTCAATCAATATCTTCAAGTAGGCCGAAAAGTTGTCGCTCCGCAGCATGCCATTGAAAATATTCTGAGGAGAGCTGTAGACTGACCAATAGACAACGTGTACAATAAGCGACATCAAAAATGTTGTGATTGATAAGGTGGTCAGGAGTGTCGCCGCATCTTTTCTTATCAAACCCACAACGAGCAGGACAATGATGGCTGAAGACAAAATCGTCTCGGGGATGAAATACGCGAAACTCATCCGGATCAATTCCAACTGCTCGGTTAAACCTGTCACGGATTATAGGTTTAATGTTAGATTTTTGCCGGTTGTTAGTACAAACTCAGTAAGGTATTTGGCAAAAGGGTCGATAATAGCAAGCAATGGTTGTGGAAAAATGCCAAATCCCAACGTAGCGGCTGCGAGTGGCACAAGCATGCACAATTCCCTTGTGTTAAGATCGAATATCTGGTCCTCCGAAATATGGCCCTTTACATTGAAGGGACCGAAGAACATCCGCTGAAGCGTCCACAGATAGTAAGCAGCGCCAAGTATCAAGCCGAGCGTTGCAATGATGGCAAAACTTTCGGGCAGGATACCCGTGGCGCTATTGGAACGGAATGCTCCGAGAAATACAAGTATTTCAGCGATGAAGCCCGAAAAGCCAGGCAATCCAAGGGAAGCAAAAAACGCGATCAAGACCATCGTCGTAAAGGATTTCATTTTCAGCGACAGTCCTGAATAAGTATTTATCATCCGGTCTTGTGTACGATCGTATAAAACACCGGCGATAAGGAATAACATTGCTGAGATAATTCCATGACTAAACATTTGATATACCGACCCCGTGACACCTTCCGTAGTCAAGGATGCCAGCCCCAACAAAACAAAACCCATATGCGACACCGAAGAATATGCTATAAGCCGTTTCAGATCCTTGCTGGACATGGCATTTAAGGCACCATAGATTATAGAGATCACACCCATTAGACCGACCAACCATCCAAAATAAAGTGCAGCTTCGGGAAAGACAGGTAATGCAATTCGCGCCAACCCATATCCACCAATTTTTAAGAGCAGGGCAGCCAGTATTACGGAAATCGGAGTCGATGCTTCGACGTGAGCGTCGGGTAGCCAAGTATGTAGCGGTACCATGGGTAATTTAATGGCAAAGCCCACAAATAGCAGGAGGAATGCCCAGAGTCTCCCATTGTAAGGGCCTATCATCCATGGATTGTTCGGGTCGAGTATGGTGTTTGAAATAAAATTGCTTGGCTCCGTCATGTAAAGTAAGTTGAATGTATGAACCAAGACGCCCGAAGCATTAGGATCGTGAACGGAAATGTATAGTCCTATCATCACGATCAATATGAAGATCGACCCCAGCAAAGTATAGAGAAAAAACTTAATGGAAGCGTATTCTCTTCTTGGTCCGCCCCAGATGGCAATGAGAAAGAACATTGGTAGCAACATGAATTCGAAGAAGAGGTAGAACAGTAAGAAATCCAGCGCAGTGAAGCTGCCCAAGATGGAAGCGTTCAGGATCAGCAGAAGTATAAAATATCCTTTGACATTTTGATTTACAGTCCACGAAGAGATAGTAGCGATGCACAGGATAAATACAGAAAGAACGATGAGCGGCAGGCTTAGCCCGTCAAGTCCGACAAAATAGGTTGCCTTTAATATTCCCCACGTCCCGAGGTTCAGCGTTATCCATGGTTGTTGTTCCACGAATTGAATTGCTTTAGAGTTGTCGTACGACAACAACATAAGAATAAGGACCAGGATCTGAATAACATTTGTCAGAAGCGTCAGATATCGAAACGAGCTTACATGCTTAGCTGGCAAAAGAAGTGCGACAAACGCGGCAACGAGGGGACTGAATATTAAAAATGAAATCAAGTATTGCTGCATCAATGGTATTCGTTAGTCAAGCCGCTGTGTCATTTTTAAAGCATCGCCCAAATTAGAAAAATAATGATTGTAAATACTGACCAGAAAATATAAAGCTGAATTTTCCCATCCTGGAATGATCGGGTAACTGTGCCCACACCTCTCACAAAACTGACCAGACCATTTACCGTTCCATCCACCAGCGCCCGGTCTATCCACCCGGTAACATGCGCGATCAACACTTGAGCATATGCTGTTGCGTGGATAAGTCCATCAATACAATCGCGATCAATCCATGCTGTTAGCTGCGTCATCTTAAGACCAATATTTGTTGTGATCGCCTGATAATATTGGTCCAGATAAAATCCCTTCTGTAAGATCCGGGCTTGAAACGATTTGTCGCGAAGGATATATGCCACGCCGAATGCTGCGACAACCCAAATAATTGAGAAAGTAGTTACACCCCAATGGTGTTCAAGACCAGGACTTGTCCAACGGGTGTGCATGAACGGATTCCATGATATAATTATCCAAAGCGAGCAAAGTGCTAAAACAATGATGGGAGCTTTCATCACGATTGGTGATTCGATGATGGAGAGGCCATCAGTCCTTTTTTCATCTCCAAAAAAAATGGTCCAGATCATTCTGAACGTATACATTACGGTTATAAAACTCACTCCAACCAATATTGCCGCAAGAAACCACTTCCAAGAAACTGACCCTCCAGCCCATGAAACAATTCCGGTGAGGATGGCATCTTTTGATAAAAATCCCGAGAATAAGGGGAGCCCGGCTAAGGAACTGCCAGATATGATAAAAACAAGAAACACCATCGGTAATTTTTTTCTAAGCCCACCTAAGTTCCGGATGTCCTGGACGTCGAAGTGCGTGTGTGCCTGCTGTTGCGCCTGATGGAGGGACTGTATGATCGACCCTGCTGCGAGAAAAAGCCCCGCCTTGAAGAACGCATGGGTGAACAAATGGAGCAGTGCGGCATCGGGGCGCCCTGTGCCCAGTGCTGTTACCATAAATCCAAGCTGAGAAATTGTTGAATAGGCAAGAATTCTCTTTATGTCATTCTGACCCAACGCTGCCAATGCGCCTATTGATGCCGTTGTAGTCCCTACAATGGCCACGATGTCGAGGGAGGCAGGCGTGAAGAGATTAAATATTCTGATGACCAGGTATACGCCGGCTGCAACCATAGTGGCCGCGTGGATCAACGCGGATACTGGTGTGGGGCCCTCCATTGCATCAGGCAGCCAACTCAGCAAAGGAAATTGAGCAGACTTGCCGATCACTCCGCAAAAAATACAAAGCGATGCGGCGGTTTGCCAGGGAGTTGGAGCATGTGGCGAACTCCAATCGTTAATGTTGAACGAACCATGGAGAGCCCACAGGATCATTAGTCCCACCAGGAATCCAGCATCTCCGATCCGATTAAAAATAAAGGCTTTTTTAGCGGCTGTCGCCGCCTGAGGTTTTTCCTTCCAATGACCAATTAACATATAGGATGAAAAGCCCACAAGCTCCCATCCGACAAACAGCAGAAGTAAATTGTCGGCCAGCACAATGACCAGCATGGCGAATGTAAATAGACCAAGCATTGCAAAATACCTTCTGATACTGGAATCTCCTGCCATATAGCCGACCGAGTAGACATGGACCAGAAAGGAAATGAAGTTTACGACCAGCAACATTGTTCCGGAAAGATTGTTGACGAATAGGCCGCCACTAATCGCGTGATCTGATACTTTGAACCACAAAACTTCGCGAAGATAATGCTGATCTGCCGGCAGATAGAAAAATACGAAGGCAGCACATAATGCGCCTAAAAGAAGCAGGAAAGGTGCTGTAAATGATACGATCCAGGAATATTTTTCTGATATAACAAACGAGAGGAGGAACGAAACCAACGGCATGGCCACTGCTGCATATAAGCAAATTTCAAATGGCAGGGGATATGAAAATTCAGTCTGCAAATTTATTCACTTATTTCATTTATGGAATCGGTTACCGAAGTTCGAAAATATTGGTAGACCTGTAGGACAATAGCAAGGCCCACCGCTGCTTCACTGACTGCAACGATAATAACAAACAATACAAACATCTGCCCGTCAACCGATCCAGGATTAAATAAATTGAAGGCTACGAGGTTGAGGTTTGAAGCATTTAACATCAGCTCAATTCCCATCAATACCATAATAGTATTTCGTTTGGTTATAATAACTAACAGTCCTAGGGAAAAAAGAAATGCCCCGAGTATCAAGAGGTGCTCAGTGGGGAACATCACTTTTTGATTTGGACGTAGAAGCAATTACAGACGCAGCGACAAGGGCGATGAGCAGGAGCAATCCCGCAATTTCAAAAGGTAGCATGTAGGTAGTAAGAAGGGAGATGCCAATCGTATTAACGTGGCTAAAACGATCAACTTGAGTTGAGACAGTCGTTTGGAGAAAAGATTCTTTAGTAAGGACATAGGCAAGAAGGCTGAAGCAGCCCCCCGCTAGCAGAAGTCCTGAAAAGATATTTGCATGTTCAACCTTTAGGGGCTTGTCAGCGATCCTTGTGGTGAGCATGATTCCAAAGATTATTATAACTAGAATTCCTCCGGCGTAAATAAGGATTTGTGTAACAGCCACAAACTCTGCAAAAGCAAGCACATAAATTCCTGCAAGACCAAGAAGGCACACAATTAGCAACAAGGCTCCATAGAAAACATTCCGTACTAATACAAGCGCAATTGCCGCCGCCGCAGTGATTGCTTCAAAGAAGTATAACATAAACGTCGCAGTGGTCATGAGGCAGGAGGTTGGCTGGGTGGTCCGGGTGGTTTTATCTTCGGCTTGAATGAAGGTTTTGGAGCTGCGGGTTTCTTTTCATCGGTTTCCCCTCGTACCGGGATAGTTGAAACTTTGCTCTTCTGGTAATCTTCCAGTTTCTTTTTCTTATCTGCAATTTCTTCTTCACTCATCTCGGCGAATGCGAAGTTGTGTTCCCGGATATCCGTCACGCTGAAATCATACACTTTTGTCATGGTGAGGCATTCGGTAGGACATACTGTAGTGCACAGACCGCAGAAACAACATTTGCCCATGTCGATATCAAACGTTGCAGCGTAGATCCGTTTTGGCGTTCCGTCAGAAGTTTTTCCTATCTCCTCTGTGGCTTTGATAGGTACAATGTCGATGCAATTCACCGGACAGATTTTAGCACACTTATCACAGACGATGCAATCATCAATTTCATTGTGAAGGCGGTATCGACCTATATCTGGCACCGGTTGCATTTCATAAGGATACTGAATTGTTGCTATCCCCGTCCTACCATCAAAATAGTTATATTCGGAAATGGCGCGTACCGCTTGTGTTCTCCTGGATTTTAACAGATGAGTCATGGTAATTCGCAAGCCGGTCCATAGCGAGCGGATAGTGCGTGCGATATTATTGATATACGATGATTTTTTTTGCGGCCTTTCCATGCTGCCACAAAAATAGGATGGAAAAAGTTGTAACGGGTAATTTCAAACAATAATTCGTGAGGGAAGGATGCCTCGAGCCTTATGCAGCGGATACTTCGGCTTTGGGCAGCGTGAAATAGAACGTGCTTCCATAATCCTCGGCACTCTCCACCCAGATCCTTCCTCCATTTTTTTCCACAAATTCTTTGCACAATATTAGCCCCAGTCCTGTACCCTTTTCGTTGGCAGTTCCACGGGTAGTGTAAGGTGAGGTTTTATCAAACAAAATTCGAAGCACTTCGGTAGGCATACCTACGCCATTATCTTTGACGGATACAACCCATTCATTCTCTCGGGGTATAGCTGCTATCCTTACTTCACCTTTGTCGTTTGTAAACTTAATGGCATTGGTAATTAGGTTTCTGATGACAAGGTTGATGGTGTTAGAGTCGGCAAGTCCGATCGAATTGGGTTCTACCTCATTGATCAGTTTGATTTCTTTGCCTGGTGTCTCGCCCAACAATTGTATGTTCTCATCTACCAGTTTTTTCAAGTCTATCTTACCCTTTTGCAAATTTAGTTTGTCCATTTGCAGCAAGGTCCAATCCAGCAAGTTATTAAGAAGTGCTCGTGTATGATTGAATCGCGTTTTGAGCTCCCTAATGTGCTTGGGTAATTCGTCCGGACCGACAGCACCCTTATCCAGAAGATCCAGTAGTCCCGAGAGTGCGTTAATGGGCGAACGGAGATCGTGCGAGATGATTGAGAAGAATTTATCCTTGACCTGGTTGAGACGTTCAAGTTCCTCGCTGCGCTTTTCCGTTTCTTGTTGATGGCGAAGCAGTAGCATATTGATTTCACGTCGCCGCTGCCCGCTGCGGTATACACTAACAAGCAGGATCGCACTTAGCACGACAATTACGACGAGCACATTGCGCACAAACTCCTGCCTCTTGAGGGCATCCTCTGTTGTTGATTGCTGTTGGCTCAAGGCCGCAATTTGCGAGTCTTTGGATTCGGTTTCAAACCTTATCTGGTCGCGGAGGAGCTTGGCCTGCATGTCCTGACTGAACAGCGTATCTTCCAATTGTTTGAACCGCTTAAAATATTGCAACGATTTCCTATAATCACCCTTCATTTCCCATAGCGAAGACAGCTGGCTAAAGCATTGTATTTCAAGAATACGAGCGTTTAATTTTTGAGCCAGGTTGAGACTCTTTGTAACATACTCGAGAGCTTCATCATATCGCTCTTGCTTTTGGTAAACCACTCCTCGCCCGAGTTCGACCTCGGCAATTCCATAGTTGTCTTTGTTTTTTGAGTACAGCGTATACGTTGTGTCATAATATTTTAAGGCCGCATCAAAGTCACCCTTCTGCATATAGGTTTTGGCAATGCTACTCATGGATTTAGGCAACAGACCGGTGAGATTCAACTTGCGGCTTTCCTTTAAAGATTTGTAAAGTGTACTTAATGCCGAGTCATAACTTCCTTGACGCAATAGCACGTCTCCGATCTCATCGAGGGAATAGGGCTCGCCTTCTGCGTCGTGGATCTGCCTGCTCATTTTTTGAGAGATCTGCAAGTGATCAAGCGCCCGGTTGTATTGACCAAGTTCCTTAAAAACGCGGCCGACATTATGGATAGTAACAGCCATTGTGAAGGAATCTTTGGCCGCCTTGGCGAACTTGTATCCCTGCGTAAAATAATAATAGCTTTCATCGTACTCGCCGAGGTCATGATAATCATGTGCCACATTATTGTAGGCCCGTGCAATCATGGAACTGTCATTTGCGAGCAAACTGGATTCGAGTGCCATGTTATCGAGTCGGAGGGCGGAACTGTAGTCACCACTCACGCGGTACACGGCGCCCATACTTTTGTACGCAAGGCATTTAAGACTTGGAAGATTCACATTTTCAGCAAGGGATATGGCCTCTTCACTAAGTGCCCGGCTCTTGTTAACGTCCTGGTATTTATACTCTTCCGAAAGTGCCACAAGAACTTTTGTACGCGTTGAGTCCGGCAGATTATTCTGCAGGATCGCTTGAAGACTGTCGATTCTAGGTTGAGCTTGAGACTGAAAAGTTACTAGCGCAAAACAGAGTAACAGGTAGAAGTAACGCCCTGCGTTTATATAAAAATAACTTTCCAAACTCCGCATAGAATTACGAGCCCTAAGGCTAATGGTGTTAAATATTTCCAGGACAAGTTCATCAGTTGATCGACCCTAAGGCGAGGATAAGTCCAACGAACCCACATCTGCAATGATACCAGAACCCATGATTTGCTCATAAGCCAAAAAATACCCCAAAGAGTTGAAGCAGTTGTACCTGGCGCTCCCGTTGTCCATTTCGCTAATTCCAGGGAGCCCATGTTGGGCAAGGGCGTGTTCCAACTTCCAAAAAATAAGACAGCCCCCAGGATACTGACAAGTAGCATCATCCCGTATTCTGCCAACATGATCACGGCCCATCGGAAGCCCGAATATTCTGTTTGAAAACCGGCCACCAACTCAGACTCTGCCTCCGGCAAATCAAAGGGAGCGCGATTACATTCTGCAAGTGAAGCAATAAAGAAAATTATCCAGGCTCCCGCCAGAAGAGGCATTCTGAAGATATTCCACGTCAGAAATCCCCCTATAGAACCGACCTCCACGTTCCAGGATTGTATACCAAACAAATATTGTGGCTCGTGGTAATATATACTTTGCTGGAAGGATATTTCCTGAAGGTCAAGTGACTGACAAATCATACACACGCACAAGACGCTGAGTCCCAAGGGAACTTCGTATGAAATGATCTGCGCTGCGGAACGCATTGTACCAATCATACTGTATTTGTTGTTTGAACTCCACCCTGCCGCAACAATACCGATTACATCAAGTGAAATAACGGCAAGCAGGAAGAATACAGCGGACGAGAAGCTGGCGCCCGACCATGACGCTGATAAAGGCAATACGGCAAAACCCGCAAATACCGACGTGAATATGATTAACGGAGCAAGTTTAAACAGATGCGACTGCGACTTGGCGGGGGTTATATCTTCCTTCTGTAAGAGTTTCAGCAGGTCTGCAATTGTTTGGGCCACGCCATAATAACCCACTTCCATGGGCCCTAGTCGATCCTGAATAAAGGCTGAAATTTTACGTTCTGCATAGATGGCTACAACGGTATAAAGCAACAAGAACGGCAATATAAAGACCAGCGTTGTCAATGGATAAATAATAATTCCATGTTTAGTTTGCCAAATTGAGAAAATTATTTGTGTCGATTTCTGTTGTTTCAGCAAAAACGGTACATCACCAATATATTAGTTCCATAAAGAATGCCGCTCCAGGTGAACGGCTTGGTGAAAGAACATTCTTGCCGATGCTTCAAAAGAGTCTGTGTAATCCGAAACCAGGAAATGATCCACCGGGGACGAGTAGAGGTCACTTAACAGACGCTCGTCTTCGAGGTGTTGCTTTAGGGCTTTTGCGATCACTTCTGATGAATCCAGGATCGTAACTTTATCGTCGTACAGCGACCGGATCTCGTTTTTAATTAGCGGGTAATGGGTGCAAGCCAGAATCAATGCGTCTATGTCCTTCAGGGATTCATCCGATAAATATTGCGCAATAATCTCGTGACTGATCTGATTGTTGAAGAAACCCTCCTCGATCATAGGGGCTAACAGCGGGGTGGCTAGGGAATGAAGATGAATTCCTTTTTTACCTTCGTTTATCTTACGCGAATAAACATCGGATTGGACGGTCCTTTTCGTCCCGATTAGGCCCACACGCTTGCCTGGAAATTGCTGCAATACGAGGTCCACCATAGGGTCGATCACATTGATGATATGAATATCCTTTCGCACATATTCAGTCAGCAATTCGTAGGCTGCCGAAGAGGCCGAATTACAGGCAATTACAATTACTTTACAGCCTTTGCGCACTAAGATGTCGGCAATTTTTACCGAGTATGCCTGGATCGCAGCCTCTGATTTATCGCCATATGGAAGGTGGGCAGTGTCGCCGAAATAAATCATGCTTTCAAACGGAAGCAATTGGCGTATAGCATGGGCTACTGTGAGTCCACCGATGCCACTGTCGAACACACCGATGGGTTGTGAAGGTAATAATGCCATAAAGCCCGCGAATATAGTTTGCGGGCGTTAAATAACTCACTTCGGAAAGTTTTATTTTAAGCTACGTTGGCAGAAAGTTTCGCCACAACAATTTCCCGTTGCTCCCTGTGGCCGCAATAGCTGCACTCGTAATGTTTTAGGAGCAATCCCTGCTCGTCTAATGTAGGTGCTTCTTCAATCTCTTCTTCTTTTATTTTCATAGTAAAGAAACCGCATTCAGAACATTCCTCCACATGCTGATAAGCAGGATATTTTTCGATCTTCTTGAACCCCGTCTTCTCATCCAGCCAGATATCATAATCGATTGAGTGAACATTCCCTTCGCGCTTCATTACATCTTCTAAATGGTGTTCTTCCTCAGATTCGGTGAGTTTGCGCATGACGTTTCCCTCGGGTGAAACCCTGGGTGCATTCCTGAGCTTCATAAGCCTTTTTTCCAACTGCCTCGGATAGTAGATCCTTACAAGGCTGTAGAATGCATTATAAGCTATGACGGCAAAACTGGCGGTAATGAATATACGAACATAGAACCAGCGGATACCCTCCATTAAAATCTTATTGGTGGCAAGGCTGTTAGCATAAAAGGCGGCAGCGCCGATAAAGGCAATGATGGCATACCAAAAATACTTGATCTCGTAGAGGTTTACGTAATCGTATTTTTCCTTGTAGTCTTTTAGCTTTAAAACTTTAAACTCATGATATAATAGGATCAATACACCCAACACTACACAAGCGGCTGCACCGACATACATGTATTGGTCCCACGCGCTAAAGAACGTTGACGTGGTTTCCATATGTGATCAAATTTTTAAGGGTTAGGGAAATATACCGATTTTCCTATGTCCTTGCTAGCGTTGCCGCATTCTTTTTTTCGGGATGGAACAAAGGAAATATCATTATGAAAATCGATTCTGATAACAATTTTTAAATGCAACCTGCCTAGCAGACATCCAGTCGTATCTGACCGCGAGACAAATCCCAAATCGTTTAATGCTGGGCTAATCCGGCAAGATTCGTATTATTGTGGCCTTGACTTTACTTCACTTTTACATTTGATAAACATGGGTAATAACTTATTGAAAGGAAAGCGTGGCATCCTGTTCGGTGCCCTGGACGAAAACTCAATCGCCTGGAAAACGGCGCTTCGGATAAGGGATGAAGGGGGTGTATTTACCTTAACAAATGCTCCAATAGCGTTGCGGTTAGGGAAAATCAATGAGCTTGCCCGTGAGTGCAACGCACAAGTAATACCAGCCGACGCTACTTCCGAACAGGAATTGAATAACCTGTTTGCGAAATCCCTGGAAGTCCTGGGGGGGAAGCTGGATTTTGTACTTCACTCCATTGGCATGAGCCCAAATATCAGAAAGGGCAAGGAGTATGGTGACATGAACTACGACTGGTATTTAAAAACGCTGGACATCTCTGCATTGTCTTTCCATAAGATCTTACAAACCGCAGAGAAACTGGACGCTATGAATGAATGGGGCTCAATTGTAGCGTTAAGTTATATTGCATCACAACGGTCATATCCCGATTACACCGATATGGCGCAAGCCAAAGCTATGCTGGAGTCTATCGCAAGAAGTTATGGTGCACGGTTTGCTAAGCTTAAAAAGGTTAGAGTCAATACCATTTCTCAATCTCCTACGAGGACAACGGCTGGGGCAGGTATATCGGGATTTGACGTTTTCTTTGACTATGCGCAAATGATGTCACCGCTCGGAAATGCTTCAGCGGAGGATTGCGCCAATTTCATTGCGGTATTGTTTTCAGATTACACCCGGATGGTGACTATGCAAAACCTAATGCATGATGGTGGGTTCTCTTCATCCGGCATTACCCAAGAGCTTATCGACCGGCTTTCCAAGTAAAGAGCTATTCCACCTCAAAGCTACGGGCGAGATCAGCAGCTGAAACCTCAAAATTCAAATTTGAAACCTGAAACTTAGTCCGTGGTAGTCTTTCCCTTCTGTAAAATTAACCTGGGATTGTCGGTCCGGTCCAAGAGACCTGACGGATATCACAATCTGGAAACCTGCTTTTATCCTGTGCCCTGGACCGACGTGCTCGAGATTATCCCGGGAGATGAATTCACTTTTACTACAACTGGCACCGCTATCCCAGGCAACACAGAAGAAAATCTTTGCGTCAAGGCTTATCGAATTCTGGAAAAGGACTTCAATCTAAACCCTGTAAGAATCCATTTACATAAAATTATTCCGTCTGGTGCCGGATTAGGGGGAGGATCGTCTGATGGTGCTCATACTCTCCGCTTATTAGATTCGATATTTTCCTTGCAGATTGGTCAGGAGCGGCTGATGGATTATGCTGCTAAGCTCGGCAGTGATTGCGCTTATTTTATTCAGGATAGCGTCATGATTGGCTCAGGCCGCGGGGAAATTCTTACTGGAATTTCACTTACGTTAAAGGATAAATTCATGGTCATCGTAAAACCGGAAATACATGTCTCCACAAAAGACGCCTTCGAGGGAATTGTACCTCAAATGTCACAACACGGCATTCGGGAAATATTGCTGAGGCATCCCATCGCACAATGGAAAGATTTCTTGAAAAACGATTTTGAAGAACCCGTTTTTAAAAAATACCCAGTCTTAAAAATACTAAAGGAGAGGCTCTACAACTTGGGTGCAACTTATGTTACAATGACTGGATCAGGCTCTGCGCTCGTCGGTATATTTGAATCTGAAGTTGACATCTCTGCCCAGTTTCCAGGAGCCGTGTACTGGAGCGGCTTCATGGATTAAGGATGAAGGGTGATCTGCTTACTGTATTTTTTCTTCAGATAAGGATAGACCAACACTGCGCTTAAAATGGTAAGCGTTCCAACATAAAAATTTAAGCCCATCTTTTCTTCCGATCCAAAAATTATTACAGCCATGATTATCCCATAGACAGGTTCCAGATTTAAAGTTAATTGAATCAGAAATACGCTTATTTTTTTCATTAATTCCACGGCAGCTGTATAAGCATAGACAGAACAGACACCGGCGAGTATTATCATGTAAATCCAGTCCATACCGGTAGGAACCAGGTTTAATGAAGCATTCTCTGCCAACATCCATTTGTAAACGGGTAAAAAAACCGCTAGCGTCAGGAATGCACCTGCCATTTCATAAAATGTAATGGTAAAAGCCGGAACGGTTTTCACCAGACGGGAATTAAAGCTTGCAAACAGTGCTGAGGTAAATCCGGCCGCTACACCTAGCGTTAGACCCAGTGGATAATGGAAGTCAAAGGAGAAAATAATGTATAAACCTAAGATCACTATACAGCCGAGAATGAGCTCAAATTTCTTTATAGGCCTCTTCTGAAATAGTGGATCCAGGATGGCGGTCCATAGTGAATTAGTTGCAAAGCCTACCAGGCTTACGGAAACATTTGATACCCTGGCAGACTCAAAAAATGCTACCCAGTGCACACCCACAATCCCGCCGATCAACATCAGATTAACAAGCTGCCTTCTAGTAACTGAAAAACCTTGGCGGAGAGCAACTATGACAAGAGCCATCCCAACGGCAGATAACAGCGATCTGTAAAACACCATTTCGTAGGCAGGGATTGAAACTAACTTTCCAAGAATTCCGGAAAATCCCCATAAGAAAACTAAGAAATGCAATTTGAAATAATCAGCGCGTGTGACCATTAGCGCGGCACGTATTTGTACATTCCAATGGATATGATACCAAAAACAATATTGGGTATCCACACGGAGATTGCAGGGGGAAGAGACCCATTTTCAGCAAATGTTCTGAACAGCGTATAAAACAAAATGAAGACAAAGGAGAGTAAGAACCCCAGGGCTATCTGCAGACCGGTGCCTCCGCGGCTTTTACGTGCAGATACGATTACTCCCATAAATACAAGTATGAAAATTGTTACAGGGGACGTGTAACGCGTATATTTTTCAACTTCATAAAGTTCTATTCCGGTTGAACCCCTTGCACGCAGCGTTCGGATCTGCTCATCTAATTCATTCAAGGTCAAACCATCATATTTTCGATAGTCGCTTTCGAATTCCTTCGGATGGATTACCAGGGCAGTGTCAAGGGCCGTGCCTGTTTGAATGACTTCTTTAGCCGCAGCAACCTTTGAAACTTCAAGAGCGGGAATGGCTTCTGGTCGCTTAGGGGTCTCAAAAATTCCATCAACTTTTTTTAACGTCCAATCGCGCAATGTCCATTTCATTTTCGTCGAATCCCATATAATGCGATTTGCGGTAAGTTTTTCAACGAGCCTGTTATCGTCGAATTTCTCTAGTGTAAAGTGATAGCCGGTTTCATTGTTGTTGTTATAACTTTTCATGTACAGGTAGGTATCGGACGCAACCTGGATATGAATGTTTTGCTTTTCGAAGTAATATTTGGTTTTGAAGTATTGCATCTCAAAGGCAAGCCTTGACTTATTTGAATTCGGAATGATCCAACCGTTCAGGACAAAGCTGATGACTCCGACTAACGAAGCACCGATAAAATAAGGAACAAGCATTCGCTTGAAACTCACGCCAGCACTTAACATGGCAATCACCTCGGTATGAGCCGCCATCCGTGAGCACACATACACGGCTGCAATAAAGATTGTGATTGGCGTTAACAGACTTCCAATCCATGGTATGTAATCGAGGTAATACCCGACAATCTCAGCGACCTTCAAATTAGCTTTGGCAAATTTGTCCATCTTATCCGTGAGGTCAATAACAGTTATTACCGAAAGGAGTATCAGCACCACAAAGAAAAATGTGACGAGAAATGTTTTCAGAATATACTTGTCGAGAATTCTCATGATCCGGGGTTGAAATGGATTCTGTCCTATAGCCGCCGACTTACTTTTCTAACCATGCTATCCTTCCAGGATGCAAAGGTACCTCCAATAATTTGCTTTCTCGCTTCTTTTACTAACCAGAGATAAAACGTCAGGTTCTGAAGCGAAGCAATTTGTGCGCCTAAAATTTCCTTATTAATAATGAGATGGCGCAAATATGCTTTGGAATGAACGGTGCTGACATATCCCCCAAGCTGGGCATCGATTGGTGATAAGTCATCTTTCCACTTTTCATTCCTGATATTAATAACGCCATCGGTGGTGAATAACATTCCATTTCGTGCATTGCGCGTAGGCATCACGCAATCGAACATGTCGATTCCCAGCGAAATGCACTCCAGAATATTTTCTGGTGTTCCAACGCCCATGAGGTAACGGGGTTTGTCTTTGGGTAAGATACTGCACACGAGACTTGTCATTGCGTACATATCTTCGTGTGGCTCACCCACCGACAGCCCACCGATCGCATTGCCCGGCTGATTCCGCGCAGCGATATAGTCAGCTGATTCCTTCCGTAAGTCCTGGAAGACGCTGCCTTGGACTATAGGAAATAACGCCTGCTCGAAACCATATGGAGATTCTGTAGATGCTACACGGTTAATACAACGGTTCAGCCAGCGGTGGGTGAGACCCATCGAGTTTTTAGCGTATTCATAGTCACACGGAAAGGGCGTGCACTCGTCAAATGCCATGATGATGTCAGCACCAATTTGACGTTGGATATCCATAACATTTTCAGGTGAAAACGAGTGACTCGAACCATCGATGTGAGACTTAAAGAGTACACAGTCTTCTGTAATTTTCCGGTTAGCGCCGAGGGAGTATACTTGATATCCGCCGCTGTCAGTTAAAATCGGTCTGCTCCATCCTGTAAATTTATGCAGGCCACCGGCCCTCCGGAGCAACTCTATCCCTGGACGCAAATACAGGTGGTAGGTGTTGCCCAGAATTATTTCTGCGTGAATGTCATTCTCCAACTCTCGTTGATGTATAGCCTTAACGGAGCCAGCAGTGCCCACCGGCATAAATATCGGCGTGTGAATTTCTCCATGGCTGGTTGTGATAAGGCCTGCCCGCGCTCCTGATTTAGCATCAGTAGAAGTAAGTTGGAATTGCATCTTCAATTGACGATTGACGATTTTAGATTGACGATTGGGTGCGTACAAGCTGAATTCGCTTGCTCAATCTACAATCTGCAATCTGCAATCTAAAATTCCACATTAGTGAAGTCCGGAGTTCAGGTAAGAACCGAGGTTCTGTTCTGTTATTACCTCAAGGGGGAATAGCTCTTGTTGAGGCATTGACTTTTTGAACATCAGGTGATTCACAAGGTGACTAATTCCTAGGAATGCCTGGCGTTTAGGATTTTGGTGGATGAGAAAGTCAATGGTTCCTGCTTTCAGATATTTTAGATTCTCATCGAGCAAGTCATAGCCGATGAGGCGAATGTCTTTCTTACCTTGTTTTTCCAGAAAGCTAGCCGCTAATGCAGAGCCATTTGATGTCGAAACAAAGATCCCTTTAAGATTTTCGTTATGAATCAGATCGGTCAACTGCTTCTCGAATGAACTGTCTTTAGGATTGAGGTTGAAGGCAACAATATCGAATTTAGCCTTACCATTGGAGTTAAAATATTCTCGAAAACCTCTTTCCTTTTCCAGTAAGTGAAGGGAATCGTGAATGTCTTCGTCGATATGTAAAACAGCAAAAGTGCCGGGATTTTTTTGGCCGAAATGCAATAGCTGAGCCGCTACTTTACCGCTCTGATAGAGGTTTTGTCCGATAAAACTAAGCGGCGACGCTTCGGGGATGTTGGTATTAAAGAGCACATAGGGTATCTGCTCCTTCTTCAGCATCTCAAACACTGGCAGCGCTTCGTGATAGAAAATCGGCGCGATAACCATACCGTCGGGCTTGTTGGCAATTGCCTCCTGAGCTGTAGAATGGAAAGAATCCTTGTTAAACAGGTCGAAAACGTGCAAATCGATGTTAATTCCGTATTGGGTCCATTCAGATTCTGCTTGTCGGATACCCAGGTTTGATTGCGACCAGTAAGGATCCTGTTCCGGGTTGGGGATGATGGCAGCGATCCTGTAATTTTTATTTGAACCCAAAGTCCGCGCAATCAAGTTTGGCTTATAATCAATCTGCTCCATCACCGACGTAACTTTTTTAAGCGCTTCTTGTGATACGCGTCCGCGATTATGGATTACCCGGTCTACTGTGCCAACCGATACGCCGGCTAGTTTGGCGATATCTTTAATTCTGATGTTCTTCCCTAATTCCATGGTTCAAAGCAATAAAAATTTATTTTCAAAATGAAAATAAATATGTTTAAAATTCAACATGTTTTCGAGCACATGGTTTATGTTCACGCAAACATTGTCAATCATCCGATTTTTAGCCCATTTCTATTGTTTTTGACTAGTAAGCGATAAAAGACTGGTTCTATGAGCGGATGTCCAATCAACGCGGGAAACGACCAACAAGCCCTTATCTATGATGAGTTTGGTCTAAAAGTTCTTTAATCCTTCTTCGCGAGCTATATATTTGTCTGAAAATCCCCGCGTCTTTGGAAGTTCTACATATTATTTTCTTTACCGTTGTTGGTATTCAACTTGTTTACTTCTTCATTTATACCGTTGCACTTTCGAAGACCCCAAAGCAGAAAGCCATACAATCCTTACCTGTTTCGGTTATTGTCTGCGCCCATGATGAAGAACAAAATTTAAGAGATTTAATTCCGCTTTTGCTGTCTCAAAATCACCCTGAATTTGAAATAATAATAGTGGATGACCGTTCAAATGATGGCACGTTTGACTTATTGCTTCAGGAGACTGCCAAGGACCACAGACTTCGGATGGTGCACGTGAATCGAACCCCTCAACTTTTTAATGCAAAAAAATACGCACTTACGCTGGGAATCAAAGCTGCCAAATACGAATGGCTGTTGCTTACAGATTCAGACTGCCGCCCTGACAGCAAGAATTGGATCAGTTCTTTCGCCAAGCATTTCAGCCAGACTACACAATTTGTGCTGGGGTTCTCTCCGTATGAGGAAAGGCCTGGAATGCTAAATACTTTTATTAGGTTCGAAACTTTAATTTCCGGTATACAATATATCTCGTTTGCATTGCTGGGCATTCCGTATATGGGTGTGGGTAGAAATCTTTCATATCGCAGGTCAAAATTTCTAGAGGAAAAGGGTTTCAATAATTTCATCAAGGTTACCGGCGGGGACGATGACCTGTTTGTGAACCAACATGCCGGGAATGCCAACACGACAGTCTGCATAGAGGCAGATTCTATCATGAGATCAAAGCCGAAAACTTCCTTCCGAAGTTTCTTTGATCAAAAGGTAAGGCATTTGTCGGTAGGAAAGTATTACAGATTTGGCCACCGTATGATGTTAGGATTGTTTAGTTTGTCCTGGATTCTCACCTGGTTCCTGGGTATTGCCTTGGCTATTTTGTCAAACTTGCCATATCTCATCGCGGGACTGTTGATCTTAAGGCTGATTCTTGTTTTGTTCACGGTAAGTATTGCCGCAAAAAAACTCCATCAGAAGGTTGAACTGTGGGCGGTGCCTCTTTTAGATTTTATTTATGCCTTTTATTATCTTGTCACCGGCATAAAGGCTTTGGCTACAAAAAAAGTACGATGGAAGAATTAGAAAACAGGTTTTCGTCCAAGGCACTGGAGGATTTTAAGTTGATTGATATGGCAGTTGGCGGTGATGACAAAGCCTATGCTAGACTTCTTCAACGATATAAGCGTCCTGTATACCACATGATTCTGAAGATGGTTCGCAATGTCGACGACGCGGAAGATCTGACTATCGAATCATTTGCCAAATCTTTCCGGAGCCTGCATCGATTTAAGAAAGACTTTACGTTCAGCACCTGGCTATTTAGAATAGCGACCAACAATACGATTGACTTTATTCGCAAGAAAAAGCTGAACACGTTAAGTATTGAAAATACTTTTACGGATGACGATGGTCAGGCTGTGTCGATTGATGTGGAAGATGAAAATTTAGATCCACAGGAAGAGACCATTCGAATGCAAAAATCAGAGCTGATTCAGGTTTTTGTAGATAAACTACCTCCTAAGTATCAAAAGCTTGTACGCCTACGCTATTTTCATGAGTTATCGTACGAGGAAATCGCCGTCGAGCTTGATGCCCCCCTTGGCACTGTAAAAGCGCAGCTTCACCGCGCTCGTGAACTCATGTTCGAGATGGTGAAGAATAAGCGGGATCATATATGATCGGGAAATTGCAAGATTCAAAAATTACAAAATTGCAAGGTTGGAAAATTCTGAGTTGATACTTCATTACTTTCACGATCTGTCCCCTTTACAAAAAACTCAATTCTCGGAACTTTACGGACTTTACAAAGGCTGGAATGACAAAATCAATGTTATCTCCCGAAAGGATATCGACAACCTGTACGTTAATCATGTTTTGCACTCGCTGGGCATAGCCAAAGTAATTTCTTTTAAACCAGGATCGAAAGTCCTGGACGTTGGAACGGGGGGTGGCTTTCCAGGAATTCCCCTAGCTATATTTTTTCCCGAGACTCACTTTCATTTGGTTGATTCCATTGGGAAAAAGATCACGGTCGTTAACAACGTTGCGACTTCGTTAGGACTGAAGAATGTAAAGGCCGAGCAGATCCGCGCAGAGCAAATAAAAGAGGAGTATGATTTTATAGTTAGCCGCGCGGTAACACACCTGAAAGCTTTTTATGGATGGGTTCATAAAAGGATAAAAAAGAAGTCGACCCATGAACTGTACAATGGGATCCTCTACCTCAAAGGCGGTGATTTGACCGACGAACTTGCCCAACTAAAAAAACCATATCAGCTGTTCGAGCTATCGGATTATTTTAAGGAGGATTTTTTTCAGACCAAGAAGATCGTCTATATCCCTCTTTAACTATTTGATAAGTTCCCCGACCTCCATGTGTAACCCATTCCGCTTCAATAGGAATTGATTTTCAGGATTTTTTTTCATACCTATGCTCTGTTCCGCGAGGCTGTGAAAAAATTTATTGCAATACTGTTAGTCTTCCTGCTGCTCTTTAATGCATTAGGATTCTATGGACTGTTAGAAGGATTGCGATATAAAACCACCCTTGAGTTGGTTAAGCGACTGGATAATAATCAATATTCGCAAGAGGAAATAGTCACATTAAAAGTCCCGTTTGTAATTCCGTATCAGCTTAACAGCTCTGAATATGAACGGGTCGACGGCGAGATCGAATACGATGGAGAGTTTTACAGGCTTGTCAGTCAGAAATTAACGAACGATACGCTGTTTATAACCTGTATTAAAGACCATTCAAGCAACCGGATCCACAAGGCCCTTGGTGACTATGTAAAAACATTTACCGACAAGCCAGCGCAGACTAAGAATACAGCCAAGTCCTTTGTAAGCTTTATTAAAGACTTTTTGCCAACCACTATTGAGGTTTCTTCAGCATCAGACGGCTGGAATTATGCGGTCTTGGCTGCTCCTACTGACGATCATTTCCAAAACAGATCGCTACTGGTCTTTACGCCACCGCCTCAGTCGTAATGCGCTATATCTTTAGATTTCTTTTATTCTGAAGGTGTATTCCATTCGTTGCTCGCTTTGCCTCATCAGACAAAGTGAAGTATGCTACCAATTATTCTAAACCAAATTTCTCAACCATGACGTCAGTGGGATAGTCGTGCGCATTATTCTACAACAACGTCAGTGAAACACTAAAATTTCAATGAAAAATTTTACCAATTTAATCTGCCTATTCGCATTTCTCTGCATGGCGGGCTTTGTCCATGCACAAACCCCGTTCGATGCGATAATGATGAAACAGAAGGAACTATGTATCGCAGTTATCTATGATTATGGAAAGTTCGACGAATACTGGGAAGGAAGTTATCTACGGGAAAATCAGACTATCGCCGAAGTGTCTAGGCACACAATAGCGCCAATGGTTGCTGTGGGTTTGCACGACAAGCTGAATTTCTATTTTTCCGTTCCATATATTAAGACTGAGTCCAGCGAGCCTAACGGAGGGCTATTGGAGGGCGCCGAGGGTTTTCAAGACCTAGGGTTTGCACTAAAGTATGAGATCATCAACAAGGAGCTCGGTAAAGGCCGACTGGCCGCGCTTGGGGCGGTTGGTTATGCTACTCCGCTAACCAACTATTTGTCAGATTACCGGCCTTATAGCATCGGAAACGGTACTAACGAGCTGAGTATACGCGGAATTATTCAATATAAGCTGGACATCGGCCTCTATGCCCGTGTTGCCAGTGGATATTACTTCAGAGGCGAAACCAGGGTGGAACGCGATTATTATTATGCTAACGGAAGTTACTACACAGACTGGATGGATGTGCCTGATGCATGGGAATTCAACGGCGTAATAGGGTGGTGGCTTTTGGATAGTTCACTCAAGCTTGAAGGAAGTTACTATGCCCAAAATTCTACCAGCGGCGACGACATTCGTAAATACAATGCTGCCCAGCCGACAAATGAGGTCGACTTCGGCCAGATAATTTTTTCGACACAATATTTCATTAAGCCAGTAAAGGGACTAGGTGTCCTAGCGTACTACTCTCAAATGGTTAATGGTAGGAATATTGGCAAATCCACAAATATTGGCGGTGGACTAACATACCAATTTGGTATATAACGATGGAAACTATGAAAATGACTACTATGAAAAAGAATATACTTATTTTTTCAATCTGCGCCTGTTGGTGCATGCTCCTGGTAGCATCTTGTGACAGCGATCTTCCCAGGTACGCGAATTATTCAGCTTACGACTATAACAAACTGGATGAAGATGGAGGCGCTTGGACACCTGTGTTATTGACATCACCCAATCAAATAACGATTACGGCACCCGAAGACGTAGGTAGTCAGGCCTACCAGGCTGAATTAGCCTCTCTGAAAACGACTATCTCGAACCTTAACGATGGTCAAAAGAATGCAGTTTCTTACTGGACCAATAATCCCATCATCAGGTGGAATGAAATAGCTTTGGAATTGGCTGCCAAATACAACCTCATCCCTGGACCAAATCCTGATGGGACCTACACGCTTCCCAATCCAGCTACGCCAGAGGGTCCATCACCTTTTCCGTTTGCCCACCCAGCTTACACGAGCAGAATGCTTGCGTATTTGAGTGTGGCGCAATTTGACGGATTGATAAGCGCGTGGCACTATAAGTATCAGTTCAACCGACTTGCGCCCTATCAGAACGATGACGCCATTGAAACAGCTTACGCTGAAACAATGCTCCCTTCATACCCGTCTGACGGCGCTGTTATAGCTGCGTCATCAAAGGCAATTTTATCCGCGATGTTTCCGCTGGAGAAGACTTACCTGGAGGAGAGGGCCGCAGAACATTTAGGTAGCCTTTTATGGTCAGGTTCCAATGTCGAAAGCGACATAGTTGCCGGGGAATTTCTAGGAGCGGAGATCGCAAAAGTCGCACTTGCCCGGGCTTCAAAAGATGGGATGAGCAAAGCCCAATGTCCTAAGCCTGTATCGGATTCCATCAAGCAATCTGCCATTGACCGGTTCGGATGGTATTGGCAAAATCTGGAAATACCGCCGCGTCCAGTGGGACTTGCCCCGCTGTTTTGTAACGTGAGGATGTGGAGCGTACCAAATGTAGCCGACGTGAGACCAGGCCCGCCACCCGCAATTGGTTCAGCGGAATTCGTGGAGGCGGTGAACGAATTGCAACACCTCCAGGACAACATGACGGAAGAAAAGAGGAAAATCGCCAATTGGTGGTCGGATGGATTGGGCTCCTATACTCCTCCTGGTCACTGGAATAAATTTGCAAAAGACTTTATCATAAAATACAAAGAAAACCCGTTGAGGTCCGCGCGTACGTTTGCATATATGAACATGGCGGTGATGGATGCAGGCATAAGCTGTTGGGATGCCAAGTATTTCTATCACTATCCGCGTCCTATTCAGGCCATTCCCGGTTTCAAGACTATACTGGGTACGCCCAACTTCCCGAGTTACACTTCGGGCCATAGCACTTTCTCATCGGCAGCTGCCGAGATTTTGTCATACCTATATCCGAACGAAGCTTCACTATGTGAAGCTTGGGCCAAGGAGGCGGCAGAATCACGAATATATGCGGGCATACATTATCGCTTTGATGCGGAGGTTGGGATCCAGCAGGGAAAGGATGTAGCTGCATACACATTGGCAAAAGCCATGAACGACGGGGCTGATTGAAGCGAATATATGCTTGCAAGCAACGTTTGAAAAAAAGTTATGGGTAATGATTTTACTTCTGTTGCCAGCATGGATTCAGCCATGCTGGCAACAGGAAATCTTGGACTTAATCAATACAAAACAGCTGCCGTTTTGCCGTCGGATAGAAGATCACTTGTCCTCACCTCAGGATTTTTCATTTGAGTTTTCATAGGTGTTGTCAGGTTTTTTTTTTTGCCAAGCGGTGCAATCAGGTGTTGTCGGTGATCATTTTTTTCATCGTGGAAAAAGTTACCTGCTTCAAGCGCGCCTGATCTTCAGATGTCAATCCTTTGGTCGGGATCTCTGGTGCAACAATTACCTTTATCCGTCCCGGTTTCAACCGAATTGTTCCTGGGGGCATAAGCGGGCCAGCCCCAACGACTACCATAGGTAAAATGGGCTGCTGGGTGTCGATTGCAAGTCGAAATGCGCCGTCCTTAAAGGGTTGAAGAACTTCTTTCGAACGGTTTTGCGTTCCCTCTGCAAAGAGCAAAATCGAGGTCCCGTCAGCTAACGTTTTTTTTAGCGAATCCAAACTCTTCTTTCTGCTTTCACCGCTTGATCGATCCACGATGACAGCCGCAGATCTTGCTATCCATCCGAATACGGGAATTTTCAGCAGCTCTTTTTTTGCAAGAGGTTTCTTTTCACCTGGAATGATCATCCAAAGTCCCGGAATATCGAGGAACGAGGTGTGGTTGCTTACGTAAATATAAGATTGACCTTTGCGAAAATTCTCTCTTCCATAAAAGTCATAACGGATAAAGGTTAGCATACTGAATATCCACGACCAAATCCAGAGAAACTTTCCTCCGATCCAACTCACTTTTCCCCCGATGATAAATGGAAGTATAATACCGGGCAGCAGGACAATCATAAATATTGTAAACACAAGAAATACCCAAAAGGCATATAACTTGAGCAGGATCCAATTGACAATCTTCAAAACCTGACAATAAAAATTTCGCGAAAGTTCTTAAAGTTTGATGAACATGCAAGGCCTGCCGTTAGCAGTTAATAGTTATCAGTTATTAGTTAATAGTTATCCGTTATTAGTTAATCGTGGGAGTGTGAGGGGGTGTGTCATACGGTTCTTGAAAGTTCGCAGCACTATACTATTACCACTATTAACTATTAACTACTAACTATTAACGGATAACGGATAACGGATAACTATTACCTGATAACGGCTATCTTCGCCCTCCATGAAACTTTACGTAAATCTTGCGCGGGCTGTAATCAGTGCGCTGGAAATGATCTTTGAACAAAACAGGTACGCAGACAAAGTAATTGAAAAAGTTCTAAAACAGAATCCAAAATGGGGAGCGCGAGACCGCCGTTTCATCGCGGAGACCACTTACGATATTGTTCGGTGGTATCGCTTTCTGCAAAATATTACTGAAGCGGCTGATGGCGACTATTGGAAGTTGCTGGGCGGATGGTGTGTGCTCAATGAAATACCTTTGCCATCCTGGACGGAGTTTAAAGAACTGTCCGAAAAAAGGATCGTTGAGCGCAGCGTAAAAATGAAATCTATCCGAAGATTTCGTGAATCTATTCCTGACTGGCTTGACACACTTGGTGAGGCGGAATTAGGAAAACGATGGGAAAAGGAACTTCACGCTCTCAATGAGGAGGCTCGCGTAGTGCTACGAGTAAATACCTTGAAGATTTCGGTTAAAGAGCTGCAGAGTCTGTTGCGGGAGGCCGATGTGGAAACGGATTACGTACCTGATTTTCCGCTCGCACTTGTGCTTAAGGAACGGCAGAATATTTTTCGGACCCCCGCCTTTAAAGACGGACTTTTTGAGGTTCAAGATGCCGCATCCCAGGCAGTTGCACCGTTTCTGCGCGTGGCTCCGGGCATGCGGGTGATCGATGCCTGCGCCGGTGCTGGAGGAAAGACGCTCCATCTCGCATCATTAATGAATAACAAGGGACGCATTATATCCATGGATGTCGAGGGTGTTAAACTGGAAGAACTGCAAAAGCGAGCGCGCAGGGCCGGCGTGAACAACTTGGAAACCCGGGTTATTGAGTCTTCCAAGACTATCAAACGGTTGGAGGGATCTGCTGATCGCCTTCTGCTCGACGTTCCCTGTTCCGGCTTAGGTGTCTTAAAACGAAATCCCGATGCCAAATGGAAACTATCACCCGAGTTTATTGGTAATGTCAAGGAACTTCAACAACATATTCTGCAAGATTATTGCAACATGGTCAAAAAGGATGGGCTTGTGGCGTACTCTACGTGCAGCATTCTGCCTTCTGAGAATGAAAATCAGGTTGATACCTTCCTGAAGCGAAATGGAGATGCATTTGAGTTTGTGGATCAAAAATATTGCTGGCCTTCCGATGGATTTGATGGATTTTACATGGCGCTCCTTCGCAGGAAATGAGTCGAAGCACTATTTCCCAGACAGAACGTGTTGCCATAAGAAGTGCATTTCCCTACCTTTAAATTTTGATTGAATGAGGCATTTGAATTGGACAGCTATTCTTGTTATTTTACTCTACGCACCCCTTAAGGTTATATCTCAGAATCTCAAGCCGTATGAGCAGGCTCTGCCCGGATCCACCATAAAATTTAAGATGATCCCCATACGGGCTGGGGTATTCACCATTGGAAGTCCTCCCAATGAAGCTGGGCGCGAGGAAGATGAGGGGCCACAAAAAGAAGTAAGCATTTCAGAATTCTGGATTGCGGAACACGAGGTAACATTTGGTGAATGGGATGTTTTCTTTAAGAGTGTGGATGTACCTCAGACAAAGGCCATTGCCGTGGATGCTGTTTCGCGACCTACGGCTCAATACATTGACCTCACCTGGGGGATGGGTCGTGATCCACGACAGCCTACCAACAGCATGAGTCAGGCAGCCGCCATCATGTATTGTAAATGGCTATACGAAAAAACAGGGGTTTTTTATCGGCTGCCCACCGAGGCGGAGTGGGAATACGCCTGCCGGGCAGGAACGAATGCCGCATATTTGAATGATAAAAGTCCTCAACGTTTGAAGGAATATGCTTACTTTAAAGAAAATAGCCAGAACAAATTCCAGAAGGTGGGCCAGTTGAAACCCAACGCCTGGGGTTTATATGATATGCAAGGCAACCTTAGCGAATGGACGCTTGACCAATATGAAGCTACCGCTTATGAGAAGCTACCTGAGAAAGGCAAAGATCCATTGGTGCAGCCAGGCTCTCGATATCCGAGGGTTGTTAGAGGAGGGTCGTATCTTTCAGAAGCCAAGGATTGCAGGTGCGCCAATCGCATTGCGTCATTAACAGATTGGAATAAGCGTGATCCGCAAATTCCGAAGAGCAGGTGGTGGCTTACCGATGGTATGACGGTTGGCTTTCGGTTGGTGAGACCGGCGGTTAAGCCGTCAGAGGCAGAGATCGAAAAGTTTTTTGCGCAGTATTTAAAGTGACTTTGTAAGAAATAATTTCAATATCTAGATAACGTTTATCATAACTAATTGCCCTATGAAATCAACAAACGAAACAAGCAAGACTTCACGCAGAGAGTTTGTAAAACAAACCTCACTGCTTGCGGGAGGTCTTATGGCGGCGCCACTGGTGTCCAATGCAGGCTATTTTACATCCGTCGATGATGCGATTAAAGTTGCTGTAATTGGTTGTGGTGGACGTGGTACAGGAGCAGCCATGCAGGCATTGCTGACAAAACAAAACGTGAAGCTCGTGGCAATGGCCGATGCCTTCCGCGACAGACTGGACGAGTGCTTCAACGCATTAACCTCCGAGGACAATGAAGAGGGAAATGTAAAGGCGAAAGTCGCTGTGACAGAAGCTACCAAATTTGTAGGCTTTGATGGCTATTTAAAAGCGATTCCACTAGCGGACGTTATCATTCTCACGACGCCTCCGGGGTTCCGTCCCATTCATTTTGCCGAAGCGATCAAACAGGGTAAGCATGTATTTATGGAAAAACCTGTTGCTACAGATCCAGCAGGCGTAAAAAAAGTATTAGAGACAGCTGAAATCGCAAAACAAAAGAAGCTTAACGTGGTCGTTGGATTACAACGCCACTATCAGAATTCTTATCGCGAATTATACAAACGCTCACAGGATGGAATGATAGGCGAAATCACGTCCGGTCAGGTATGGTGGAACAATGATGGAGTGTGGGTAAAGATGCGAGAGAAAGGACAAACGGAAATGGAATACCAGATGAGAAACTGGTATTATTTCAATTGGCTATGCGGCGACCATATTAACGAGCAGCATATTCACAATATTGACGTGATGAACTGGTTCAAAGGAGCGTATCCTGTAAAGGCACAGGGCATGGGTGGCAGACAAGTCCGCACCGGAAAAGAGTTTGGAGAAATCTATGATCATCACTTTGTTGAATTCCATTATGCAGATGGTAGCATCATGAACAGCCAATGCCGCCATATCAAGGGCACCTACGCAATAGTAGATGAAATGATCGTCGGGACGAAGGGTGTTGTCAAGTGCGGGGCCGCCCAGATCGTTAATAAGGGAAAGACATTGTATCAGTACGATAAGGCCCTCGAGAACAATCCTTATCAGACGGAGCATGATGAGTTATTCGCTTCTATCGCTAAGGGTGAATTCAAATTCTCTGATGCGGAGAATGGCGCGAAAGCCACAATGACTGCAATTATGGGAAGAATGGCGACCTACTCCGGCGAAGTGATGGAGTGGGACAAAGTGATGAATTCAGGCCTTAACATTATGCCTGCGAAGTTTGCATGGGATGCCAATCCTCCAGTTATGCCAGATGCCAATGGCAATTATCCAATCGCCACACCGGGCTTAACAAAATACTTTTCATAACAGTAAAGTCATCGGGTAGCTTGTGCTTACCCGATGACTTTTACTTATTGCTCTGGCTCGAGCCCCTTCAATACTTCTTCGAACCACAACATTTCAACACCATCCACATGAAAAGAAGGAATTTTCTTCAACACGGCTTGACTGCCACTGCGTCAACGGTCGCATTAAGCAGCGCATTTGCCTCCACAGGACAGGCATCCGCGGCCCCCCTTTTGCCGCAGCAAACTTTTAAACTCAATTATGCCCCTCACGATGGGATGTTTGCAGGCCATGCAGGCAAAGATTTTGTGGAGCAGATAAAGTTCATGCATGCTCAGGGATTCCGCGGAATAGAGGACAACGGAATGCTTAAGCGCCCGAAGGAAGAGCAAGATAGAATAGCCGCTACGTTATCCCAGCTGGGAATGACAATGGGGGTTTTTGTAGTCGACGGCGGCGATAACTGGAAGATATCGCTTACTACCGGCAAGCCGGAATTTAAGGACAATTTTGTGAAGACCTGTAAACAATCTGTCGAATTAGCCAAGCGGGTCAATGCCAAATGGATGACTGTCGTGCCTGGATTTTATGAACGCAGCCTGCCTATCGGTATACAAACCGGGAATGTGATCGATGCATTGCGCATGGGAGCCGAAATATTCGAACCTCATGGGCTGATCATGGTGCTTGAACCGTTAAGTGATACACCCGAACTCTTCCTTCGTTACTCGGATCAGACCTACGAAATATGCAGGGCGGTCAATAGCCCTTCCTGCAAGATTCTATTTGACATTTACCATATGCAACGCAATGAAGGAAACATCATTCCCAACATTGAAAAATGCTGGAATGAAATTGCCTACTTCCAGATAGGGGATAACCCAGGGCGCAAGGAACCGACTTCCGGGGAGATCAACTATAAAAACATCTTTAAATACATCTACGACAAAGGGTATCGCGGAATAATGGGCATGGAACACGGGAATGCAAAACCCGGGAAAGAGGGCGAGCTGGCGCTGATAAAAGCGTACCGGGAGAGCGATTCTTTTTAAATAACGGACACCCCGGCTAATACCTGATAATTGGCGGTAAATTTTTCCATTTTTAGAACGCCCGGTCAGCTTTTAGAGTAAATTTGATATCTCTAAAATTTAAAAAGAGCCATGAATGTGTTAGCTGGTCGTCTAGGTTTCTTTTTGCTTTTGAGTCTGTCATGTCAATTGCACGCTCAGGTTTTCAAAGATCTTGGCAAGAAAACCGTGGGTAAGCTCACCACAAAAGAGAATCGCGAAAAAATCATGAACTCTGTTATGGGTGACATGGAAAAGGCGCGCGCAGAGTTTGATTCAACGGACTTTGACTATGCCATCCTCCTAAGTGATAATTCCGGATTATTTGACGTTAAGGAAAAAGGAGAGGGCCAGGCCAAAGTAACTTCTGTATTGAGCATGGGCGCTGGATTTGTAAAAAATGCAGAAGTATCAAACAAAGACAAAGCACGCTTCCAACTTGATTTAGGAGAAGTTCTCTACGCGAATTCTAAATTTGCCCTGGCTGAAAAAAAGTTTGCAATAGCTAAAACACTTTACGAAAAAGATTCCTTGCAGCAGGAAATGGGCTACCTGAAAACCATTTCTAATCAGGGGTTGCTCTACGCCACTATGGGGCGGTATACGCAGGCCGAGGAGTTCACTGCCCAGGCTCTTAAATTAAGGCAGGACAAGTTTGGACCCGACAACACGAGTGTCGCTGCCTCGCTTAATAACTATGGGGTGTTAAAGTATAATCTCGCTCAATATAATGAAGCTGAAAAGGATTTTGAGTCGGCCATTTCGATTATAAAAAAGAACGATTTGCTGTCTACGATGACATATGCCATTGCATTGAACAATCAGGCAATGCTTTTTCAAACCATTGGCAGGTATGAGGAAGCGGATGCCGCACTAAAACAGGCGATCAGCATTGCGGAAAAATTGCAGAATAACAAGTCGAAAAATCATTTGAAGTTTTTGTCGAACCAGGCCCTTCTGTACCGGCAGATGGGAAAATATAATGAGGCTGAAGCGATCTATCTGGGAATGGAAAAGCGGTTGGGTAAGAATAATCCCGACTACGCCAGCATGCTCAACAACCAGGCTGCCCTCTATATGGTAATGAACAAGGAAGACAAAGTGGAGGAATTGTTAAAGAGGTCCGCAGCCATTTATAAATCAAGCTTTGGCGAGGACAATCCTGCTTTTGCAAGGGCGACCAGCGATTTGGGAAATTTTTATCGCTATAAGGCAAGGTATGCGGAGGCAGAGCCACTGCTGGAAAAAGCATTAAAAGTCAGGGAATCAACCTTAGGGAAGAACCATCCACATTACGTTCACTCTCAGGAGGACCTAGCAATATTGCACTGGAAGAAAGCTTCATGGGATAAAGCACTTCCCTTGTATGCAGAGGTCATGAATAAGTCGCTCAACTTTATCAACGAGTATTTTCCACCGATGAGCGAAGCGGAGAAGACAAAATACTGGGATGTTCTGTCGCCGCGTTTCCAACGCTTCTACAATTTTGCGATAGAGGCCAGCACTCAAAATCCGGAGGTAATTCAGGATTTGTACGATTACCAGATTGCAACGAAGGCCTTGCTTCTAAATTCGACCAACAAGGTAAAGCAGGCCATCCTTTCCAGTAAGGATGCTCCGCTTATAAAGGATTATCTTACCTGGCTCGATCAAAAGGAAACCCTGGCGCGCCTCTATGCTTATTCAAAGGACGAATTAAAGGTACAGGAGATAAACCTGGATTCGTTAGAGGCTGCTGCAAACACGATGGAAAAGAGTCTTTCATCAAAATCAGCAGCGTTTTCCGCGGGATACTCCACGCAAAAGCTGAGTTTCAAGCAGATCAAGAATCTGCTTACTGATGCAGAAGCCGTTGTGGAAATTATTCACGTTAAAAAATTTGATCAGGCATTCACAACGGACTCGAAATACGCAGCCTTAGTTCTAACCAAGTCGACGGAAGTTCCCAAGCTAGTGCTCCTTGAAAATGGACAACAATTAGACACCCGGTATTCCAAATTTTATAGAAATGCAATCCAACAACGAATTGCAGACGAATATTCGTATCAACAGTTCTGGTCACCCATCGAAGCGGAGCTTGGAGGGAAGAAATTGATTTATATTTCTCCTGACGGAACGTATAATCAGATTAACCTAAACACGCTAAAGAAACCCGATGGAAATTATGTCATCAGCCAGTTCGACATTGTTACCATCGGAAACTCCAAAGACCTGATTTCATTAAAGGCAAAAAAACCGAAGGTGCTTAAGAAGAATGCCACGTTATTGGGATTCCCTGATTACGGTCCTGGCGATATCGCCGTTTTGCCAGGTACAAAAGTTGAAATTGACGGTGTGTCAAAGGTATTGAAAGCTTCAGGTTACCAGGTAAAACAGTTTACTCAAAAACTCGCAACGGAAGCAAACCTTAAATCAATTAAAGGTCCGACGTTGATGCACATCGCAACCCATGGTTACTTTTTGCAGGACGTTGAAAATATGGGATCCGCATTCGGTGTTTCGCTTGAAAATGCAAATGATAACCCATTGCTGCGTTCCGGACTGATGCTGGCGGGCGCAGGCACGACGGTTAGTGGGAAGAGAATGCCAAATCTCGAGAGTAACGATAATGGAATTCTGACAGCTTACGAAGCCATGAATCTAGACTTGGAAGGAACTGACCTTATTATCCTAAGCGCTTGTGAAACAGGTTTGGGAGATATCAAAGCCGGAGAAGGCGTGTATGGGCTTCAACGCGCGTTCCTTGTGGCAGGCGCAGATGCCCTCATCATGAGCTTGTGGAAAGTCGATGACGCTGCCACCCAGCAGCTCATGTCGAATTTCTACACGAATTGGATCAAGTTAGGTAACAAGCAAAAAGCGTTTAAACAGGCACAACTGCAGTTAATGGCAAAATATAAAGAGCCGTATTATTGGGGTGCCTTTGTGATGATGGGAATGTGAGCGATTATTGATGACGGATCCACTCCTATGCGACTATTCTTATTTCTTCTGATTCTGCCCTTTCTTAAGGAGGCCCACGCACAAGCAAATGAAACCCTCACTTGGTTCAAGGGAAACACCCATACGCATTCTTACTGGAGCGACGGCGATGACTTTCCCGAAATGATCATGGACTGGTATAAAAACCATGGCTATCATTTCGTTTGTCTTTCGGATCACAATATTCTGGCAGAAGGTGAAAAGTGGAAGTTGATCCCCGCATTTCCGTCGCATGAAAAAAGATTCAGGGAATACTTAAAAAAATATAGCGAGGAATGGGTCAATTATGTCGACTCTGCCAGCCGCATAAAAGTAAAATTAAAGACCCTGGAGGAGTACAGGCCGTTGTTCGAAGAGAAGGGGAAATTTCTAATCATGCAGGCAGAGGAAATTTCGGATAGGTATGAAAAGAAGCCTGTTCACATGGGAGCAATTAATATCAAAGAATTAATTCTTCCGCAAGGAGGGAATAGTGTTGCTGAGGTAATGCAGAATAATCTTGATGCAGTCTATGAGCAACGCTCGCGGACAGCGCAACCTATGTTTGCACATATCAACCACCCGAATTTCATGTGGGGCATTTCCCTGGAAGATATGATGAAATTAAATGGAGAAAGATTTTTTGAAGTTTACAACGGACACCCGATGGTATATAATTATGGAGATTCCTTACGACCAGGAACCGAAGAAATGTGGGACAAATTGTTAATGGACGGCATTAAGAAAAACAAACCGTTAATTTACGGACTGGCCACTGATGATGCGCATAACTACTTAAGTTATAGTGTTCGTGATAGCAATCCCGGACGTGGCTATGTCATGGTGAAGGCGCGTGAATTAACGGCGTCCGCTATAGTAGAGGCCATGGAGAACGGCGATTTTTATTCGACGACAGGAGTCGAACTGGCCGACATAGTTTTCGCTAAAAAAAAGCTCTCCGTTGAGGTAAAACAACAGCAGGGAGTTACCTATACGATCAAATTCTTCGGCGCAAAAGCGGATTCGATGAAACCCGTCTTACTGCGGGAGGTCAAAGGGAATAAGGCACATTATACTTTTAAGAAAGGCGATACTTACGTCAGAGCAAAAATAATCTCTTCTCGCTACAAGGAAAACCCATTCAAGGAAGGCGACTTTGAAACTGCATGGACGCAACCAGTCCTCAATGGAAATACCGCGAAGTAAAAAATGGTTTCATAAATCCCGTTTTAATTAATATTCTTGTTTTCTGATCAATTACTACAATGGAATTCAAAAGACTCGGTGACTCAGAGGTAACAGTTACTCCCATCGCATTCGGCGCGTGGGCCATCGGTGGTTGGATGTGGGGAGGGGCGGAAGAGAGCGCAGCTATCAAAGCTATCAACGCTTCTTTGGATTTGGGAATCACAACCATCGACACAGCTCCTATTTATGGATTTGGAAAGAGCGAAGAACTGGTAGGCCAGGCGTTAAAGGGTATAGCCCGAGATAAATACCAGATTCTCACCAAATATGGCATGAATTGGCGGACGGCCAAGGGAGAATACTATTTTGATACCGTAGACAATAACGGAAAACCGTTAAAAGTTTATAAGTATTCAGGTAGGGAAGCCGTATTGAAGGATTGCGAAGATAGCCTTCGACGGTTGCAAACAGATTATCTTGACTTGCTGCAAATTCATTGGCCCGACGGGACCACGCCGATAAGTGAAACGATGGAAGCAATCGCCAAACTTCTTGAGCAGGGAAAAATCCGGGCCGCGGGCGTCTGCAACTATAACGTCAGTCAAGTTGACGAGGCATTGAAGACGGTAAAAATTGTTTCCAACCAGGTGCCCTATAGCCTGATACACCGGAATATTGAAAAGGATATCCTGCCACAGGCGCTTGCGAAACGGATGAGCATTCTTCCGTACAGCCCGCTCCAGCGTGGCTTGCTCACAGGAAAAATCAAACGCGATCATAAGTTCAATGCGGGGGATACACGGGAAAACAATAAGTATTACAAGCCTGAGAATATTGATCGCACCAACGCGTTTTTGCAAAAAATTAAACACATAGCAGATGGCTATGGCGTTTCGCTGGGTCAACTGGTAATCAACTGGACGACGAGGCAGCCAGGGATGGATTGCGTACTGGTTGGCGCCAGGGACGAAAAGCAAGTGAGAGAAAATGTTGGTTCACTTTCTTTTAAGCTTACAGATGAGGACATTAAGACCATAAGAAAACAAGCTGAGGAGTTGATGTTAGTGGATTAGCCTGGCACAAGATCAAGATTCGTCGGGGATTTCAACTCCCTGATTCATTCCCACGTATTGCTTGATATTTTGTATTGTTTCTGTTACGGTCTTCGTGACAATTACATTATAAGAGCCTAAATTTTTGAAGAAGCGAATTGTTATTTCGTCCTGATTCAGAAGAATAACTTTTTTGCGGGACTTCAGGGCAAGGGCTACTTCCGAGGCTGTTCCTGATGCCATTCCCAGGACAACAAGAACATGGCTAGTCAAAACACTGATGTAGTTCCTGCCACTTCCCATGCTGGTTACAATTTTTATCTGAGCATGGTCCGACGAGTTCTTATCGTTATCGCCCGGTACAATGCCAATTGTAAGGCCACCCGCCTCGACGGCTCCCTTAAGGGCGGCATCCATTATGCCAAAGCTTCTTCCGCCTGTCAATGTGACCCATCCCTGTTTGGCGATTTCTTTGCCAAGTTCATACGCCATTTCGTTTTCGTCAGGAGAGGCGTTTTCTCCGGGGCCCATTACTCCGATGACAATCTTCTGTAGCATATTCATGATTCAGTCTGCAAGATAATTTGCCGTTGGATACTAACAAATTTGGTCAATCATTAAACTCATATTCACATTCTAAGCACCTAAATACCTTCTTGTGGGGAAAAAAAATCCCAAAAAAAAGCACGCTAAGCGTAGACCCAAAGGTGAGCGATAATTTCTTTGGAAAATCCCGCTCGATATTTCTTGATTTGCAGCGAGGGCACTTCACTGTGGTCTCATCGTTCAGCTCCAGATGATTTTCCTCCATAACTTGCTTTGCCCTTTCAAGATCATAAGCAAACAAATGGAGTCGCACATTAAAATTCATCAAACTGCTGGCACCAGGATACAAATTTGTCATATTTTCCTCCGTTAGAAAACACGGGATACCATAAGCATCCAGTTTCGCCTTGACAATATTGGCTTCAATAGTTGTTTCAAATTGCTTAAAAACTATAATTTCATCGCGCTCTCCCATTCTCCAGGAAATTACTTTTCACATATTTGTAATATACTAAAAACCATTTGATGAAACGATTGATTGTTGATATGGATGACGTGATTGCCGATGCTACGGGCCAGTTCATCAATTTTTATGAAAGAGAATTCGGTGTGCGTGTTACGCGCGAAAGTCTCAATCACCAGGAAGAGGGACTTGGCTTTCCAAATCACCATGACATCATTCAGCAATTCCCGTTCCGTGAAACTTTTTTTCAGACAATGCAACCCAATGAAGGAAGTCAGGAGATTGTGGAAAAGCTGAACAAAAAATATGAATTGTATATCGTGTCTGCAGCGCTTGAGTTTCCCCAATCACTATCAGAGAAATTGAAATGGCTTGGGGAACATTTCCCATTTCTTCACTGGAAACAGATCGTCTTTTGTGGAAGCAAAGCCGTTGTCCACGGCGATTATATGATTGATGATCTCCCTTATAACCTTGAAACATTTAATGGCGAAAAGTTCATTTTTTCTGCCCCGCACAATTTGCACATCAACACATTTCAAAGGTTAAACAACTGGAAAGAGGCCGGAGAGCGATTTTTGTGAAACCTGGACTTTGGAGCCATCCTGCATTCTTGCATCAAGAATACATTTGTTCAATTTGGTTATTTTTGTTTAGCCTCATTCTAAAGTCCCTTTATGCGAGCAATTATCTTGTTGTTTTTACTACAACTCTCGTTCGAATCGGTTTCTCAAATCAGCGCAGCCCAACAAAAGGCCTTGAACAGTTATGTTGAGTATGCCAATCATTCAGCGGAAGAAGTTACTTCAGTGGTCAAGAGCATCATTGATTACTATCCCGCCATCCATCGTAAGAACTCCTGGGGGCCGCCACGATATAGCTGTCCGGTCCAGCTTGAGGATTATTATTTGAACGCAGCAATCGGACAAACCAAGATATTCAGCCCGCCCATTTCAACATCACTAACCAATAAGCTCAAGGAATTAAGGGCTGCTGCTGAAAAGATTGACGGCGTATGCAAAACGATTGATACTTATCACAAATTAGAGGATTTTAAAAGCGATAATTTTGCAAAAGCCGAAACCTTGGTCAGTGAATTGCAGATGCTGCTGGCCGACTATAGGAAAAGACAGAATGCTCTTCAAATTGAGCTTGAATCCGTTTACAAAAAGATCAATTCATCAGCTATTCAAAATGCTTACCACAAGTCCGATGTGCTGATGCGCGATCAGGTCGCCAGGGAACGGAGCCTACTTGATACGTGGACTTTTAATCTGAAGGAAGAAGTCCATACCGGCTGGCCTACTGAAAAACTGGAGGAGAGCATACTTCAGACGGATGCCGAACTTAAGAATTTGCAGAAATTCAAGCCGGTACTGCAGTATCCGGCATCTAGCATGTGGATGAGCTTTCAAAGCTCGCTAGCGTCGGTCCTTGGCACCAAACGTGCCGGGTTGGATGAGTACAATTTCGAAGCAAAAAAGTCTGACAAGCATAGCAATGATGTTTACCTAGGCCTGATAAACTATTTCAATGGCACATTAGTATCGGATTACAATACATTTCTTCAATACGCCGAGCAGAATAATTACCATGGCCTGAAATTAATCTTGTACGTACCCGCCTTTGAAATTAGGACAATGGTCGAGAAACCAGAGATTGCAGTTAAGAAGTTCAGGGATATTACGCGGACGCCCGTTGCGGTACAGCCAGTCAAAGCCCCAATATCAAGAATTGTGTACGAGTCGCTTTCTAATTATGTTGATTTCATTAATGAATCATGGAGTGAAACCCGCAGACTGCAATCGATGCTCAGCAGTTTTAATTCCACGGCTTCTTATTACAAAACACTGGATTCGTATAATCGTAATGCCGGAATGGCGTTCAACTACGAAGGCTTTCAGGTGCCATTATCCCAGTTTCAAAAAGCTAAGGCTGATAGTAAATCGTTACCGCCGGCAATAGCCAAATCGTTAAATGATCAGGCAGAAGTCATTCTGAATATTCTTAAAGAAATGGACGATCTGGGGGCATCCTTGGAGATTGAAACGAAAGAGAGAAGGTATGAAAAGGATCGGCTGAAATACGTCTTTGAGATACTCGAGCGGCAGAAGGTTCTATTTGACACCTGGGATGAACGAAAGGAGCTTTTATATGAAGATGTTCGCAAGGTGTACGATTCATATGCTCCTCTAAATCAAACTGACTCATGGTATGTGTCGGGAAAAGCATTGAGAACGTTGACCGATTTGGATCACGAGGCTGTGTTTAAGGCACGGGCTTTTTATAAGAGCGATCCGACTATTGTCATTTCTACGGCAAAGGTTGATGAAAATCTTCGAGAGGTAATTTCTAAGGAATACGAAAACATGAAAGGGATACAAAAGATAGGCAGGAATAACGGGCTCTGTCCTTATACGCCTTATGAGGACCTTCCTGCGACATCCAAGTCACTGAGCGAGGCTCTCAAAAAAGTTAAGCCGTCTACAGCCACACGATATCAGCATCCCTATTATTCTGTTGTATACCATTATAACGACATCGTGGATGATTACAACAAATTTTGTGAACTGTCGAAGGAAGTACTCTTATTAAAGACGGTCAAGCAGCCCGAACTATTCAACGTGCAATACCCTGACGCAAAAGAGGAGAAGGCAGCTACTCCCGTCGCAAATGATGATCATCAGCAGGCTAAGGTCGTGACAGCCACAACGGTCCCGCAACCGCCGGAAACCAAGGTTACTTCAACTACGGAAACACCAGTCAACGTTGTCGAAAAAACAACGGTGCTTCATGATACTGTGTACATTGAAAGACGGGACACTGTTTATATTTCAGCTCCAGGTGAAAATCTCAGGTCTATGGAGGGATATGCTACGAACAACATGGTGCTGTTGCTGGATGTCTCCGGCTCGATGAATTCTCCTGAGAAGCTTCCTTTATTAAAGGAATCTGTCCTCGACTTGCTAGAGATGATGCGTGAGGAAGACAAGGTTTCTATAATTGCATTTTCCAGCAAGCCAAAAGCGTTGCTGGAGGCAGTGTCCTTTAAGAACGAGAAGAAAATAAGAGATGCAATCAATAATTTGAAATCGTCGGGTAAGACAGATGGCAATGCAGGTGTAACACTTGCCTACGATGTGGCAGACGAAAATTATATTCGAGGCGGAAATAACAGAATAATTTTAGCGACCGATGGCGAGTTTGCGTTGAGTGACGAAACCCGTCATTTAATTGAAAGATTTTCGAAGGAGGATATTTTTCTCACGGTTTTTAATTTTGGAAAAGGAGCTGGTTCGTCAAAGGCACTGGAGAGGTTAGCCGGCTTGGGAAAAGGAAACTATCGATATATTTCAAAAGCCAACGTCGACCTGCAACTTATTGGCGAGGCGAAGGCGAAGAAGAAGTAACTTCCCGAAAGTTCAAAACTTTCGGGAAGTTACTTACGAGTGCTGCCGTTTAAACTCCTCCACCCCTCCAAACCACGCCAGCACCCTTTCCCTTGCGAGAAATGTCTTGCAATCAGAGAAGATCGAATTGTATGAGCTGAATTTCCACTCAAAGGGAAAGTTGACCATACCGTGGGCTACTGGATTAAGGTGAATGTACTTGATGACATTGGTAAGGTACTCATCGCTGTTGATTCTCCTTCTTTTGAAGTTGCTCATAAACAGATTTCCTCTTCTCATTTGTTGTTTATTGAATGCCTGAGCATAAGAGCTAAACAAATTTGAGAATTGCTTACTTGCAAATTGGCTTGCGGTATATTTTGAATCCATAGGAAGATCGATCTGTTGCTTTATTTCGACCAGAAAATGAAGGTGATTAGGAATTAGACAGTAGGCGAATGTATCAGCAATAGCGGGGATGAAATGTTCGTAACGTCTTAAAAAATAGAGATAATTTTGCTCGGAAAGGAAAAGCTTGTCGTTTCCTACCGCATGATTGTAGATGTGATACACACAACCGGGTTCCAGTAACTCTCGAGGCATTTTAACAAACGGTGAGTGAAACTAGCGACTTCGCGAAACTTTTTCCGCGATAGTCCAAACGGTTTTCCTGATAACTTACCGAAAGTTTAAAACTTTCGGGAGGATGTGTAACATCCTCCCGACCTTCACGTCTTGCCATTGAATTTGACTGAATGAATCTTGAAGCGTTTCAAAACCGGGTTTTACCAGCAAAAAACAAGCTTTATCGATTTGCCCTGAAGTTTTTAGGCAATGAGGAGGAAGCTAAGGATGTAGTACAGGAAGTATTTATCCGGGTCTGGAACGGACGTCATCAAATGAATGAGGTACAGAACTGGGAGGCCTGGTGTATGCGCATCACTAAGAACCTTTCGCTGGACCGCATCCGGTCGATGAGCAGGAAGCAAACTCAACCTATTGAAGAGGTTTACCATATCCGACAGGACAGTTTGTCACCACATGAGTCAACAGAAATACAGGAAAGCATGAATCAAATTGATCGGTTTATTGCCGGCTTACCCGAAAAACAACGTCAGGTAATACATCTTCGCGATGTGGAAGGGTATAGCTACAATGAAATCTGTGAAATTTTGGAGTTAGACATGAACCAGGTAAAGGTCACCCTTTTCAGGGCCAGAAACGCAGTGCGCGAAAAAATAACCAAGATCAACGCGTATGGACTTTAAGAACAAAGAAGAACTGCTGAGAAAGTATTGGAACTGCGAAACTACTCTCGAAGAGGAAAAAGAACTTCGGGAATATTTTGGCGGCCATGACATCCCAGAACAGTGGAAGGATACGGCAGCACTATTCCGATACTTTGAAGAAGCCAAAAAAAAATCGCTAAACGATGTGGCCTTTGAGCGACAGGTCATGTATAAAGTACATGGACCAAAGGAGACAAGAATCCGGAGGCTCTTGTATAATTCCATGCGGATTGCAGCTGGGCTTGCCGTTGTATTTGCAGCCACTTGGTTTATAAGGAACGAAGTCAGGCAGACCATACCTCAAGAGGTTGTTGATACGTATGATGACCCCGAACTCGCTTTCGAAGAAACGAAGAAAGCCTTGCTGATGATATCCAAAAGCTTTGGCACCGCCGAGGAGCATGCAAGGAAAATAAACATGTTCAACGAAGCACAGGAAGAAATACAAAAAGATAACTGATGTACTAGAGCCGATCGCCTGATACTTTAGAAGAGAATTTGAAGTAAAGAGAATTAATATACCCTAGAATTAAAAAAACAAAATATATGAAAAAGATTATTGCAGCGGGCGTAGTGATGGTAGTAGTAGTGAGTGGGGCATTTGCCCAGGACGCCATTTCAAAGTTTTTTAGCAAATACCAAACCGATGAATCGTTCAGTTCAGTGACGGTATCAAGTAAGATGTTTGGCCTTTTTACAAATATGGAAGCGGATACACCGGAAGACAAGGAAATACTTGAGGCTATCAGTAAATTGAAAGGGCTGAAAATCCTGGCGAAAGAAGATGCTCGTAGCGCAAGGTCGCTATATAAAGAAGCATTCACCCTAATTCCAATTAAGGAGTATGAGGAACTGATGGCCGTTCGCACCGACGATAAAGACATGAAGTTTTTTATTAAGGAGAATTCAGGTAAAATTTCGGAACTGCTGATGGTGGTTGGGGGAAATGAACAATTTATGGTAATGAGTCTGTTCGGTGAAATTGATCTGAAGCAAATTGCCCGCATCGGAAGGAAAATGGACGTTAAAGGGCTTGAGCACTTGGAGAAAATGGATCATGATAAAAAAGATTAATTAATGAGCGGGTGCGAGGCGAAAGCCTCTCACTTTTTAGAAAGGAGAAATCTTCAACCCATCTATGATTAATTTTTAGTTGCAAAATATGCGTTTCATTATCACACTGGTACTAATAGCGATCGCGGTCGGAGTTCACGCGCAAAGCATTACAACTGAAAAGCTTCAAAAAAAATATGAGGAATCCCTCGCGCTTTTCTTTTATAATAACACTTTACGCATGATCAACCTGAATGAGGACAAGGAATTTGATGAACTCATCAAGGACATTGAAAAGATGAAATTCCTCATGATCAAAAAAGATGATTTTGGCAAAGGAGACTATCAGAAACTAATTACCGACTATAAGGCAGAGTCGTTCGAGGAAATGATGACGAGCCGCCATGAAGGGAAAAATTTTGATGTCTATATGAAAGATGGGAATAAAAAGGGCATGATCGTAACGGTAAATGATGAAGAAAACCTGTATGTACTAGACATTGTCGGAAGCGTTCCACTAAATAAAATAACCAAATTCTTCACTACAATTGATGAAAGTTCCGAGATAGGAAAAAGGATTCGTGATTTTACATCCAACGATGATCATTAATTTTGTAATTCCGTTATAGAACAACCGACGTATTGGAAGTAAATAAAAAATTAGTGGAAACGGTTTTAACGATCACAAATCTTACGAAGAAATTTGGACGTCTTACGGCGGTCAATAACCTAAGCCTCGAAGTAAAACGAGGTCAGGTTTTCGGTATGCTGGGCCCCAACGGAAGCGGAAAGACAACTACCCTTGGCATGCTGATGAGCGTTATTAACCCGACCTCAGGAACTTATAGCTGGTTTGGAGAACCGCCTACAAATCAGATCAGAAAAAAAATAGGTGCGGTGTTGGAGCACCCGATTTTCTATCCCTATCTGAGCGGACAAAAAAATCTGGAATTGAATGCAATGATCAAGGAATGCCCGCCTGAGAATATACCGAATGTATTGGCACTCGTTGAGCTGACAGACCGTAAGGACGATAAATACAAGACCTACTCACTGGGCATGAAGCAGCGACTAGCGATTGCCTCCGCCCTTTTAAATAATCCTACTGTGTTGATTCTCGACGAGCCCACCAACGGACTTGATCCGATGGGTATTGCCGAAATCCGCGAGCTGATAAAAAAAATTGCTGCCAACGGTAAGACTATTATTCTTGCCAGCCATCTCCTGGATGAAGTGCAGAAAGTTTGCTCCCATTTTGCTATCCTTAGAAAAGGAAATCTTATTCATTGTGGCCCGGTGGAAGAGGTGAACAGCGGCAGCGAAACTATCGAGGTTCGTGCAGACGCAGAGGGCCTCAAGGAATTATTACAAAACTTCGGAGGTGCAAGTTCCATTGCGAGGGAAAATGGAGTCTTTCAGGTAACACTTCGTGAAAATTTTCATGGAAGGGATCTCAATCGGTTCCTTTTCGAAAATGGTGTGGTGGCTGATCATCTTGTGACTAAAAAGAAAAGCCTGGAAAAGATGTTTTTGGAAATACTTGCGGAGACAAACTCTTAAAGGATGCTGCATTTATTAAGGATTGACTTGAAAAAACTTACTAGCTATCGCACCTTTTGGGTGGTGTGCGGCTTGTATTTTTTGACGCTAGGCTTTGGTGCGGCTAGCGGAATGGAATTTCTAAAATGGCTGGTCTCAACATTTGAAGACTTCGGGCAGAAGCTCAATATTGCAAGAATTCCATTGTATCATTTCCCGGATGTCTGGATGAACCTCATCTGGTTCAGTGGACTGCTAAAAATCGTCCTGGCGATCATGGTCGTCATTTCCATCACAAACGAATATACGTATCGAACCCTGCGCCAGAATATCATCGACGGCCTCAGCCGTTCTGAATTTTTAATTTCAAAAATCCTGACGAATATCCTGCTGAGCGCGATGAGCGTTGGAATGATTTTTATAATTGGATTAGTCACTGGGTTGATCTACAGCCCTTCCATTCAAATCGATAAGATCCTCTCGGATTTAGAATTTTTTCCGGCATATTTTCTAGAAATATTTTTCTTCCTGTCATACGCTCTGATGTTGGGAATTTTAGTTCAGCGATCCGGCCTCACGATCATTTTACTTTTGCTGTCGCAGATGATTGAGTCCATCATTACAGCGAATATTGATGATTTTGTTCCAGAGTTGGTGCTCTATTTTCCGATGAAGTCTATCTGGAATTTGATTATGTTCCCATTGCCTCGATATGCATTCCAGGAAATTCAGGATTATGTTGCCCTGAGTTCGATAATTACTGTCGTAGCGTGGACAATTTTCTTCAATTATATGAGCTATCTTAAATTGAAACGTTCAGATATTTAGGCCGTTCTACCCCTGAAATGGTAACTGTTCTGTGCAGAATATTTCGGTGAATCTCCCTGTACTTCGACCGAATG
>JAICGJ010000022.1 GCA_025923195.1 Chryseolinea sp. | reverse complement strand
TTACTCATGAGATCATGAATTCGGTTACGCCCATATCTTCGCTGGCCGGGATAGTTGAAGAAGAATTGAAGCCTCACGTCAATGAATTAAATCCCGCTCCCTTGTCAAAGGACCAGCTGGCAGATATCCACCTTTCATTGCAGACCATAAGCAAGCGAAGTGAAGGACTAATACATTTTGTGAAAGAATTCAGAAGCCTTACCGCGATCCCAAAACCACGACCGGCGCAAATAGAGGTGAGGTGCCTTTTTGATGAGCTTACAATTTTGCACAAGCGCGACTTGGCCGACCGTGAAATACAATTGATTACGTCCGTTTATCCCGAGGATCTTACCGTTTCCGCTGATAAAAATATGATTGAACAGGTAATGATCAATTTGATACGAAACGCAATACAGTCGTTCGAAGATCAGCCGGACAAAACAATAGAGCTTAAGGCCTACGTCAACGAGAAGTCCCGACCGGTGATTACAATAAAAGACAATGGTAGCGGCATTGATCCCGAAGCCATGGAAAAAATATTCATCCCATTCTTCACGACAAAGAAAACAGGGTCCGGCATCGGACTAAGTCTCTCTCGTCAGATTATGCGCCAACACCAGGGGACATTAACTGTAAAGTCAACGGTAGGCAAAGGCACCGAGTTCTTCATGCGATTCTAAACCGAGCAGATATCCAACAGTCTCCAATCTCAAAAAATGCGATACTTGTGGGGCAAAAACGGATTTAATACATTTACCAAACAGTTAATGGCTCTATGCAAGATATCCCAAAGAAAGTCACAAAAATATTGACTGAAAAACTAGGCATTGCAGAATCAGAAATAACCCCAGACGCAAATTTTGTTAAGGACCTTGGAATAGATTCCCTCGACTACGCCGAAATTGTAATGGAATTTGAACAGACTTTTGACATTCGTATCCCTGACGATGATGCGGAAAAGATGCAAACCTTCGGACAAGCCGTAAAATACATCGAAGACAAAATAAAGAAATAATCACGTCCGCTACTGTTAAGTTCCGCTATACTCGCTACGACACAATATCCCGGTCCGATTATTAACCATTGGATCTCAAGTTCTCACAGATTTAATATGCTTGTTGGTAAAAATTTGTAATGTTGAACTGTGCTTGCTCAAGGTAAAAAAGTCCTTTTTATCGTTAACCCTTATTCCGGTACGGGTTATTCTTTTTCGGTTGAAGATCGAATTCAGGACATATGTGCAAAAAATAATGCGCAGTGTACCATTGAGCATACGAAGCGCAGAGGGCATGCTATTTTGTTATCTAGGGATGCTGCTACAAACGGATTTGATTACGTTGTTGCCGTGGGGGGCGATGGGACAATAAATGAGGTAGCACAGGGTCTATTAGACACTGCGACACCTATGGGTATTCTACCCAGGGGTTCAGGTAACGGACTAGCTAGACACTTTGGAATACCTGCATACCTTCCCGGCGCAATTGATAATTTGTTTACCAATACCGTTATTCGAATGGACACGTTAACGATCAATAACAGACTGTCCTTGAATGTTTCAGGCATTGGCTTCGACGGTCATGTTGCCAATTTGTTTGCCAATAGAAAAATTCGGGGACTATTCGGTTATGCGAGGCTTACCGTAAAAGAACTCTTCAATTTTTCTGAGTTTGGCTCAGAGATTACAATTGATGGAAAAACATCTACTGCCAAGGCGTTCATTATCGCGGTGGCAAATTCATCGCAATACGGTAATAACATCAAGGTTGCTCCCTCCGCATCGGTGTGCGACGGGCTGCTTGATCTTACAATTATGAGAAAAGTGCCGCTTTACAACGTGGGGTTTATCTACTCATTCCTGAAGGGAAAACTTGAAAAATCAGTGCTATGTGACATGGTGGTTGCAACGGAAGCCCTGATAAAAACCTCAAGGCCCGTACCCTATCATGTGGATGGTGAGTCTTGTGGTTCGGCGGATAGTTTCTTCATCCAAATCAAGCCTGCATCTCTCGCGGTATTGGTTCCTGAAGGTTTTCGCAACAACGAACAGTGAACATCTAATTTTATAATGTAGAACTTAGTGCGGTTTGCTCATTGGTCGCGGGGATAACCACGCGCTTTGCTGTGAAAGTAAATGTGGAGCCCTTACCTTCTTCACTTGTTACCCAAATCGATCCGCCGCCCTTTTCGATAAATTCTTTTGTCAAAAGCAACCCGATACCTACGCCTTTCTCCTGGTCAGTCCCTACACTTGAAAAGTGAGTTTGCGCATTAAACAATTTCTTTAAATCAGCTGACTTCATTCCAATCCCCGAATCTGTAACGGAAATCTCGACGCGGTCATCCTTTGTCTTGTCCTGGATCCAGATGGAACCGCCGCGTGTATTGAACTTAATCGCGTTCGCCAGGAGGTTGCGTACGATAAGGCTAAGATGATTTTTGTCTGCCAGAACCACCAAGTCTTCAGAAATGTCGTTGATCATATTAATCCCTTTTCGATCCGCGGCATCTTTGAAAAGATTGATTTTTTCGTTTACAATATTGCGAAGTTTTATTTCCTCATACTTGATCTGCATTCCATTAAGTTGTGATTGTGCCCAATACAGAAGGTTATCAACGTCTTCCTGAACCAAATCAAGATTATTTCGAAGCCTCACTGAATTCTTTATAAATTCCTGCTGGGTTAATTCGCCTTTGCAAATGATGTTAATCAATCCTTTCAAACTTGCCAACGGTCCTCTGACGTCATGACTAATGATCGACAATAATTTATCCTTTGTCGCATTCAGATTAGTAAGCTGTAAAGCCTGTGCTTGTATTTCTTGATTTTTAACACCAAGAAGATGGTTTGCTTTACGTTTAAGCAAATTACTGTACAATAATACAAATACAAGAATTGCGGTCAAGGTCAGAAGACCTACGGTAAAATACATCCAGATCTGCTGACTATTAATTTCCCCTTGTTTGATCTGTGTATCTTTTTTAAGCAATTCAATTTCTGCTTCTTTTAGTTGTGACTCAAAACGCGTCTGCATGAGCGCAAGGTGTTCGCTATTCCGCTGATCGTAAAGGGAATCATGAACTCGCACATATTGCGACTGATATTCGAACGCCTTTGCTACTGCATTCTTGAGGGCGTAGGCCTCCGAAGCTAGTCTAAGCGCAATTTCAAGTTCATCGCTATACCCATACTGCGAGGCCAACTGGATATTTTGCAGAAGATATCTTAGGGCCGTATCCGGCTGATTGAGTAAAATATAAGCCTTGCCCATCCGGTGTAACGTAGAAACTTTCAGGAACTTATTTTGGACCCTCTCGGCCAATAAGATCGCATCCCTGAACTTTTCCAGTGCGCTATGTAATTTCTTGTTCCTGGCATCAATATCTCCCAGGGTACGGCAGGCGTAACCCACCAGGTACGTACTGCCCGCCCGTTGACTAGCCCTTAAACCGCGTTCGGCGTAAATTAAAGCCGAATCGTTCTGGTTGAGTTGAAACATAGTCAAGGCGATATTATTCAGGCTTCTGGCAATTAAAACCAGATCATTTATTCGCCTCGCAGCGAGCAACGCCTTGTTAAAATTGACAAGAGCTGCATCGTACTGATTCTGCTCATAGTAGATGGCCGCGATGCTATTCAAACATTTGGCAACGGCCGGATAGTCTCCAAAACTTTCACTGATTTTCAGTGCCTGCGTTGACATTTGAAAGGCCGCCGATTGGTCGCCCTTTCTATACGAAAGCCATCCCAAATTTTCGAGAGCCCAAGCGAGGCCCCGTTGATAATTTAACAGTTCTGCCAGTTCCTTCGCTTGATAACCATAAACCAGGGCCTTGTTGTTGTCGCCCTCCCTCAGCATCGTCACAAGTCGATTCAGGAGCCACACCTTGGTTGTATCATTGGGTGTTGTCTTTACCAAATTCTCCAAACTGTCAATTTTATTCTGTTGCGAATAACAAAATAGTGTTCCGGAAAGCAAAAAGGCACTAATAAGTGTCCGAAGTACCATAATTGATTCTACCTGGGATTTGGCATTGTCTTGCAACTTCGGAAAGGGTTGGGGGAATTTTTATTTAATCACCGCATAAAACCTACATCCTGATTCGCAGAAAAAAATTCATGAAAACCGTGAAAAGCCCGCCGTTAGTCGTGAAATGCTTGCAAATCATGAACCTGTCGATCAAAAAAAGAGGCTGCTCGCGAACCTGCGGCAACCTCTTTCAGTTGTGCTTTTACTTTTTATGTTAAAAGACTAACATGGTTCAACCAACCTCATTCTTTCGTGAATTCGATGCGAAACGTCCCAAATGTTCTGCCGTCGGCGAGGTTATGATCGAGGTCGAGGCTGAGAAATCCGGTACAGGAAAAATAAAAGCCTCCACCCTCTACAAAAATTTCCCCAAATGGAAGTCCGAAATTGACGGAATGCCATCCTACTTGCGAACTAACCGTAGCCACATCTGTCGCAGGATCTACGTCGACAATAATGTCGTATCCCTGAGGATGCCCCAGCATATTGACAACGGTCACCTGGTTGGGACCGGGCCCGGCAACGACCTCAGGCTGGTAAGCAGGATCGTAGGCCACCTCCAGGTCGTCACGTGAAATGCTGTAGATTCCCACTGCGTCGGCAGTAACGAAAGGGCACAGCACAGGAAACGCCAGCGTTGATGTGAAACTTGTGGTACCGGCAGCTGTGAAGAAACTGTTTTCAACATTTACAAACTGCTCATCACCAAGTTCCAGCGTGTCTGGATAGATCCTTCCGTCGCTCATGACTACTTCGTTGTATATGTTAAAGAGATCACCACCACCCAAATCATCCAACGTGAACCCTACGGCACCAACAAATTCAGATAGTTTTATCGCCACCGTAGTAGACGGAGAATTACCAAGTGTATTTCCCGGGATTTGTTTCAACAACGCGCGGGGTGTAGGCCCACCACTGCCGAATTGTACCAAGTCGACAAAAATATCGACGTGATCGATGGTTCTTGTATCGGAATAGATCGTAAAATTAATTTCAGGGTCGCCAGCGGAAATATCAAACGAGTTCTTGTCTGGAGCCATTCTTAGGTTAAATGCTTTGTCAGCTTGGTCTATCCCATATTCTTCCTGATCCTCGCAGGAGAATAAGATACAAGCAAAAGCAAATATGTAAAATGAAAATAATAACTGTTTCATGATGTCTTACTTTAAGTACTTTAATTCATCCAAAATGGTTTGGCGTCCTCGCTGGCTACAACCTTCTGATCGGGTGCATTGCTATTGACTTGTAAATTTGCCGTGGGCCAGGGAAATGAGTTGGGAAATTCCCTGTTTCGGACCGTAAAGGTCAGATCGTCGGTATTGGCATCATGCAACACTGGAAAGCCTGTCCTTCGATAGTCGGTGTATAAATCCGCCCCCCAACCAAAACTGGCAATCCACTTCTGCGTCATAATATGCTCGAGCTTTCCCGCGTCGTCATCGGTATCATAGTCCGCCAGTACTGCGTCCACATAGTCGGCGATGTCATCATCTGCGATTAACGGTGATCCTACGCTCCCGGCGATCTCATTCACTTTAGAGAACGAAGCCCAAATTGCCTCCTCCAGCGCTGCGCGATGGTCTCCAGTAACAACGTTTGTCAAGTAAAGCTCCGCTTCGATAAATTTGAGTGCATAATGCGTCAACAAACGCTGGGGAACTTGTGGATTGCCCCGGTCGAACGAGGATGGGCCCCCTTCGCCGTCATCATATTCACCACCCAACGGATACAATCCGGAAACCGTCTGAGACGCTCCCTGGTCATAACCTTCATTGGGATCAATATTGAGCGAAAAGCTAAATATCGACACCATTCCTGTACCTTCCAGTTCAGGAACCATCGTGATAAAATTTCCAGAGGCCGCATCAACATATCCGTAGCAATAGCTGCAAGGATTTCCAGGTGAATCATCAGCGCTTACTTCGGCTATCTGATTATAGAAATAATAGGGAATCCGCGGATCTTCGATGTCTATATCACCGCCGTAGTTGCGATGGTTAAAAGTATTCATGTTGGCCATGGTTTCGTAGAAAAACGGACTGATTTGATAGTTAGCTCCACCCGCGTTCCATTCCTGGGCATACCCTGGATTTCGATTGTCCGGACCAGCGCTTGTACCATAAGCCATTTGAAAATCTTCGGATTCATCGCTGATCAGATTACCCTCGCTCAGTAATGCTGTCACTTCAGCCGAAACATTCTGAACCTTGCGGATCTGATTGTACATTTTCAGCTTCACTGAATTCGCAAACTTCACCCACAATTCTGTGTCACCACCATAGAACAGGTCATCATTTCCAACTTCAAAGACCGATTCTCTTTCAAGGTTCTCAATTCCTTGATCCAGTAATGCAAAGAGCTGAGGATAAATGTCTTCACCTTGATCATAAATAGGTAACAAGATATCCTCTTTGTGAGCTTCACTGAATGGCACATCGGCCCAAATATCAACCATTAAGCTATATGCATATGCCTTCATCACCTGACACATTCCCACATAAGGGTGCGCCTCCAGCTCGGTGCCTTTTTTGATGATAATTTCCATATCGGCCAATGCGCGTGTATATAGAACCAGCCAAGGTGCTGTATTTCCAAAATCGGATCCCTGAATGGCATAATCGTTCGTAGTAGGTCTACGCTCAACCCACTGAGACATATATATTGTGGTTATGTACGACAATCCGCCGCCATTCGTCCCCAGGGTGCCTGCCAGATCCAATTGAGCAGACGGAAGCAGTAACTCGAGGGAAACGTCCAATGGATTATTGGGGTCATCATTTATATCCAGAAAATCCTTTTCACAGCTTAGCAAGGTAATGCAGGCCAATACTGCAAGTATTCTATAGAATTTCGATTTCATAAACTTTCAGGATTAATGGTTAAAAAGTAGCTCTTAGCGTAACAGCAAAACGTCTTGCAGACGGAGTTGTACTATACTCAATACCTTGTCCGTTCCGCGCACCGAACTGGTTGGTTTCGGGATCGTAGTTCAGATCCTTTGGAAAGTTAGGAGAGTAATTCCAAAGGTTTCTGCCCGTTACACCAATACTCATAGCGCCGAAAGGTGTTTTTTGTAACAGGGATGAGGGAAAGGAGTAAACTATGGAAGCTTCCCTCAGGCGGTACGTCGTTGCATCGAAAACTGACCATTCATCCGCACCGCCGACGGCAAAACTTTCTCCAAAATAGAGTGAGTTGGTCTCAATCATGGTTTGATTCGGAATCTTATTACCCGCGTCATCCAAATACGGCTCGAAAGTATCGGGGTTACCATAAACGCCTCTTATGATTGAATTTTGTTCACGATCAGCTTGATACGCTAACACGCCACGACCCAAGATAGAGTTAGCGGTGGTGGAAAATATATCACCACCTTGACGAAGATCCCAGACGGCGGAAAGTGTAATACCCTTAAATGAAATCATATTTGTAATACCCAATATAAAATCAGGGTTCGGATCGCCGATGATCTGGGGCTCGAGCGCCTGAATAAATGTGCCTGTGGCTGGATCAATCAACATATTGCCCTCGTCGTCCCTGACGTCTACCGTACCCGTTAGAATGCCATACGGTTGACCAGGCCTATGAACGGTAGCAACGGATCCGCCGAAGCCCGAGCCGAATTGAATCTCGTTGACACCGGCACGTAGCTCCTTCACCCGGTTTTCGTTTTTCGTGAATGAACCCATGATCGTCCAGGTAAATCCGCTGGGGGTCTTCACAGGCGTAAAATCAACACCTAGCTCGATACCTTTATTGGTTACCGAACCAAAGTTTGTCAGCTGAGCCTGAAAACCGGTTTCTTCAGGCACTGATATCTGAGCGATTTGATCTGTTGATTCCTTGTTATAAGCAGTAAAATTAATTCCCGCTCTGTCATTCCAGAAACGCAAATCAACTCCAGCCTCAATTTCGGTTGTCCTTTCCGGCTTAAGGTCAGGATCCGTCGAGAGGAAATTTTGTCCTGCCGTCGGAATTGTTGCTCCTGCAGCCGGCCCGCCCGTTGGAGTGAAGGGCCGCGCAACTGCACTTTCAGTAACATTATCATAATCGTTGACGACAAATACATTGCTGAGCAAATAAGGACTGGTATCATTTCCTACCGACGCCCATCCCGCTCTTAATTTAATGAGATTAAAAAATCCGGAAGACATATTCAGCGCGTCTGTTAGAATGACTGACGCATTGATTGCCGGATAGAAGAAACTCCTGTTCTCGACAGGCAATGTCGAAGACCAGTCATTTCGTCCAGTCAGCGTAAGAAATGCCCAGTCCTTGTATCCGAAATTAACATCGGCATAAAAACCAAACAGGCGCCTTCTCGAATATCCTGTATTTGGATTCGGAGTTATGTCGTTGAGGTTTGTCAATTCGTCAATATCAAACACAACATAGCTCACCCCATCTAATGACCTGACTTTGTTGGTCCGCTGATTTACATTCCATCCCACTAACGCGCGAACGGAGAAGTCTTCGTTTATATCGCGGGATGCTGTAAGGATAAGGTCTGAGTTGATTTCATCCGTGAAAACATCGACGGTAGTCATGGTACCCAGGGGATTTCCGGCGCCATTAGGGCGCTGGAATTCATATTGACTTTGGGCAAAGCCGTTTATTCCAACTCTATAAGATAAGTTTAGCCAATCGTTGAAATCATAGGCAACGTTAAAGGCTGCAACATAGCGATCCACCTTAGATCGAATACCTGAATTATATACGGCCCAATAGGGATTGTTCGCGGTCGCTCTTCCAATGAAAAATTCACTTCCCATGTCCACTGGATTTTGGAATGGCTGTCCCTGGACATCCCAATTACGTCCAAAATACATCGTGCGCGCAAAGGCTGAAGCATCACCGGATGTAGCGGTTGGGGCACCACTGAGCACACCGTCTTGGGAGGAACGGGTGTAGGCCAGGTTGGCACCAATAACCAGACCGTTGGCGAGCGTTGTTTTTCCGCCCATGCTGATATTATGTCTTAGGAATTCTGTTTCCGGAACAAAACCTTTTTGCGAAAGTTGGGATAGTGTGACGGATACAACCGACTTTTCATTTCCGCCAGTTATCGACACGGAATTCTCAAAGATTCTACCGGTCTCAAAAAAGTCTTCTACGTTATTAGGATACGCGCGGTATGGAACTCTCTGGCCATCGAATTCGCCCATCCCCGGTCTACCTGAATACCAGTGGGGGATGGAATCTATCGTAGCATAAGGGGTTGCTCCAATAAAAGGCGCACCCCACGAGCCGTTTGCCGGGGTGTAATTGAAATTGGAACCTGTTCCATAACTGTTTTGAAAATTCGGGATGTTTGCAATATTTTCTATACCATACGTACCGCTATAAGTTACTTCAAGACCCTTTCGGGAGGCCGAGGCTGATCCTGACTTTGTCGTAATGACGATCACACCATTTGCAGCACGCGCACCGTATAACGCGGCCGCGGTAGCTCCTTTTAAAACTGACAGCGACTTGATATCATTCGGGTCAAGATCCGAGATGCGGCTCGAAAACGCTCCGCCCTGTGTAAGCCCGCCTGTATTGAGGTTAGTACCCTCGGTGGTGACCAAGTCATTGTTATAGGGAATTCCATCCACTACAAAAAGCGGCTGATTGTTGTTTAGCAAGGAGGAATTGCCCCTTATCGTTATTCGGGTCGAGCTGCCGGGTGCACCACTCGAGGAGATAATATTCAAGCCTGGGACCTTTCCCGTGAGAGCACGCAACGGATCCGGTTCTGAAACTTGCTGAACCTTATCACCGCTAACGGTCTCTACCGAATAGCCAAGCGCCCGGCGCTCGCGTTGGATACCCACTGCTGTCACAACAACTTCACCTAGTTGTTGTATATCCTGACTCATCTGAAGATCGATAGCTGAACGGCTACCAATCTCAACCTCTTGGGAGAGAAGACCAATGAAAGAAAAAATCAATGTTGTACTGCCGGGCGGAACGTTCAGGGTATAGATGCCTTCGTTGTTTGTCACCGTCCCCAATGAAGTGCCTTTGACGACAACATTAACTCCCGGAAGAGGGACCCCGTCTTCCGCTGCAGTTACCTTTCCGGTAACCGTTCGTTCTTGCGCCCAGATCACGCTGATGTGAACAAGGCATAAAAAACTTGCTAGTAGAATCTTCTTCATGTGCTTTAGGTTTGTTTGAGTTATTCATATCCATCCTAACGGTTGGGAGGATGTTAATCAAAAGTCCCAAATGCACCTGCTAAAAGAATGACCTAATCAATGGTATATTATTGATTTTGAATTAACGCATAATGGGTTATTTGCGGATCTTTATGTGCATCAGCGCGGCCGAACCCAAAAAATCGGGTCTGAAGAGTTGAGCATGCAATTGTTTGAGCTTGCGGTAGCAGATAGAAGGCAGAATCGGGCCTCTAAAGAGGCATAAAATAAAAAGCCCCCTCACCTAGGGGGCAAATCCTTCAGAGAAAATTTTTCATTAACCTAAACTTATGAAGAAAATCTACTCATTTGTGTTGAAGGATTTGCTATAAAGTTATGCGGTTTAATTGAATTTTTATTCACCCAGCACGGATGATTTATCCAAAAAAAAATTATAGGGAAAATTCTTTACTGACATGCGTTAGTTTGGTTACTCCGCTCCTATCGGTAACCCTATACGAATCAGATCAATTTCTCAAGGTTAGCTTTAGCGATCGCTTCTGATTTACTGTTGACCTGAAGCTTGGAGTAAATGTTTTTTATATGAGTTTTTGCCGTCTCTTTGGAGATAAAAAGTTCCTCCGAGATCTGGGTGTATGTCTTCCCCTCCGATATGAGCTGCAAAATTTCAGTCTCTCTTTTAGTAAGCGGCGAATTTGGGTTCACATGAAAATTATCTATAACCATTCTGGCTATACGGCTACTCATAGGGGCACCACCCTTCACAATTTCTTCCAACGCGGATAATAGTTCCATATAATTGGCGCTTTTGGTAATGTAACCAGACGCCCCTGCTTTCAAGGCTTCGAATACCAGTTCGCTGTCTTCATACACTGTCACCATAATTATATCTGTATGAGGGCTCTTGTCTTTAATTACTTTGGTACCCTGTATGCCGTTCATCCCTGGCAGCTCAACGTCCATTAATACAATCTCGGGTTTATCCCGATGCAGCGCTGCAATAGCTTCCTCGCAATTGCCGTAAGCGTTGACTACTGTAAATTTCTGCGAGCTGTTTACGATTAAACTAAAACTATTTCGAATTTCCTGATCATCCTCCACGATCATAACCCGTTTTTTGAAGGGTAGCGCCATATTTTAAGGATTTGGTTGGTTTAAAGTTTAACAATATTCTGGTTCCGTGATTCTTTTCACTGTGTATACGTAAGACGGCGTTGATTCTATCGGCCCTTTCTCGAATATTTTGAAGACCATTCAGTTTTTGTATGTCACCGGTATAAAAACCTATACCATCATCTTCAAAAGTCATTTCAAAACCGTCATTATCGCTGCGTTTCAGGGTTAACGTCACGTTTTTTGCCTGCGAATATTTGAAGGCGTTCGTCATGGCTTCCTTAAAAATAAGATTGGCCTGACGGCAGAACCCATAAGGCAACTTCACCTCCTCCTTCAGTTCGTTAAATGCCCTGAAGTTTATGTTCTTCTCTTCAAAAAGTTTTTCACCAAAATCACGGACATATAAAAAAAGTTTGGACAACTCATCGTTTACCGGATCGATCGACCAGATAAAATCACGGGTACCTGAATAAAGATATTTGGCCGAATCTTCAACCTTGCTGTAAAGGTCCGTACTACCCTTGGCAGCTCCATTCGCGTATCCATTGCCATTCAGCTTCAAAAGGCTAATGTAATTTATTATACGTGTTAATTGGTTCCCCATTTCGTCGTGAAAGTCTCGGGCAATTTCTTTTCTTACTGCCTCCTGCTCCCGCTGCCGAATTCGTTCCATTATCATTGCCCGATCGATGCGCTGTTTAACTCGGATATAAAAGATGAGCGTTATCATGCCCGCAATAAATATTATCACCCCGGCATAGAATGACTTTGTCCTATAGAAGGGGGATTTGATGGTAAAGGGATATGCTATTTTCGATTCTGACCAACTCCCCATATTATTGGTTACCATGACCCGAAAATTATATTCGCCAGGCGGAAGATTGCTGTACGTAACGGCATTTAGAGAGGAGGGCTGAGACCACTTCGTATCAAAATTTTCCAGGAGGTATTTATATTTAACCGATTTTGAATAGCGCTTATCGACACGATTGAAATGGAATGTCAGGTGATTTTTATCCGGTGGTAGCAATGGTGTATGTGGTATTTTGAAAAATCCAACGGTACTGTCAGCATAATCACGCGGCGTGTACTCACCGTATAAGATTTGGACATCCGAAAGATGCAGATCAAATGATCTTGGCTTTTCATCCATGGCATGGTTAAACTCGTATAATCCATCGATCAGGCCGAAATATTTTTCGTTGGGCGTGAGATAAATCGCATTTTGATTTGTCTCCAGCCCCGCCAAACCATTGTCGTCATTGAAATGGAGATTTTCCGCGATTTCCATTTGTTCATCCAGCAAGATCCGGTTTATGCCTTTTTCACTTCCAATCCATAAATAATTTTTGTCATCAACGCCGGTGAAGTATATAAAATCAGAAGGCAGGCCTTCTCTTGTCGTTATTACTTTCCGCTGATTGGTTTCAATATTCCATAGCACGGTTCCGTTGCCTCCAGTCGCCATGACTAATTGAGAATCCCTGTACATCCGCAAAGTGAGAATCGGAGCGTTGACAAGCTCAGGAATATGTACGGATTTAAATTCACCATCAAACGTATTCAGCATGGCCGGAGTACCGATGTAAAGTGTTTTCCGGTTCTTCGAATAGTGCAACGCCTGCACCCTATTGTCATTCAATCCATCCTTTTGCCGGAAGTTCGTGAATGACTTTCCATCATAGAAACTCAATCCGTTGTTTGTTCCGATCCATAATCCGTTCTCTTCAAACTCCATACATAAAACAGCAGGGCCAGCAAGGCCGTCGCGAGGAATAAACCACTGGAATGAATCCTTTTCCCGGTTATATCGTCCCAAACCAAAACTTGTACCCACCCATATTTCTCCTTGCGGTGATTGCCTGATACAATTTACCGTGTTCCGATAAGGCTCCTTCTCGTCAGCATAGGACGTCACCTTGCCGTCCTTAATTTTCCACAAGCCCTTTAGCATGGTTCCGATCCACAAACTGTTGTCAACGTCTTTTTCGATCGCCATGACGCCCCGCATATTGTCGGGAGACATACGTCGGAAGTCCTGTACAAAATATTTGTACAAGCCATCTCCATTCGTAGCTATCCAGATATTCCCTTCTGAATCGCGAAGCACCTCAGTGGTCTCCTGACTATCGCGCAGAATCGTATCTCCTATCAGTTCGCTTGAGTAGACTTTTTCTTTTAGTAAGCCGGTTGAGTTGGCAGTCCAGAACACATCGTCCGCATCATCGTAGAACAAGACGAAATTACTTGTGGTCCACGGCATTTTGACAATTTTGTTTTCAGCGACATCAAGCTTGAACACTTCCTCTTTGGTGCGAAAGAGTATATTACCTTTATAATTGAAGAAATTAAATGCCACCCCAAGCTTTGGTTCACGTTTGAATGTTACCGTTTTTCCTGGAAGGGAAATTTTGAATGTTCCGTCTGCCATGTAAAAGCATGGCTCCCCATTAGGTCCAACGTGAACCCTTCTAACCTCCTTTTTCAACTCCATCTCCCAATAGTAAATGGAATCGTTATAAAGCTTGCTGATTTTGTCGCGATCTGAGAGGATAAACAATGTATCCTGTACTTCATACATCTTCCACATTTGTCTCGTGGCCATCGAAGCATTTTTCGGTGCTTCAATTCTCTTGAAATCACGTCCGTTAAATTTTGTTACACCCCTCGAATGCAGTATCCAAAGATTGTCATGGCGATCCATTTTAACATGGATGATTTGATTGGTCAGCAGACCATCCAGCGTTGTGTATACCTTAAATTCGCGGCCATCGAACCTCGCCAGACCTCCTCCGTGGGTGCCTACCCATAAATACCCGTTTTTATCCTCCAGCAAACTTGTTACCTGGGACTGGGGCAAACCGTTCTTAATTGTGTAGTTTACGGTGGAATAAAAACGGTCTTGCGCCTTAAGCAATGGCGAAAAAAGGCAAAAGACGAATACCCAAAAATATACCCTGCTCATACGTTACACATCACAAAGTTTGAGGTTATAACTAAGATACGTAATACCCCTATATGCGTGATAATTTAATTCTATTCTCGTGTCTAATGCCAATCGGCCGTAAAGAAGCCTGCCAAAACGAACATTAGCCGTCAAAGAATAGCTATCTGCAAGGTTTTGTGACTTTAAAACTACTTTTGGATTATTTGGTTAAATCTGCCGCATGTCAGAAGCTGAAATCCTGCAGGAGTACTCCATCCTAGACCGATCCAAAAAAAACCCACAGGCTTTTGGCGAGCTCTACGAAAAATACTTTGACCGAATATTTAACTTTATATACCGGCAAACAGACGATGAAGACCTTACGGCAGATCTCTCTTCGCAGACTTTTCTGATAGCGCTCAAAAATGTGGAGCGTTACCAATTCCGTGGTGTACCCTTTTCGGCTTGGCTGTATAAGATCGCCAGCAACGAAGTAAATAAACATTATCGAAGAAAAAAGCGGACAAAGGTATTTAGCATAGAGGAAATCCGGGTTCGAGAATTAATTGAACAGGCCAACGAGGAATATACCGAAGAAGTTATTCAACGGCTTCTGGAGTATTTAAAGGAACTGCCTACTGACATGCTTCATGTTCTCCAGCTCCGGTTCTTCGAGGATAAAGATTTTAAAGAAATCGCCTTCATACTGGATATAACAGAAAGCGGTGCTAAGATGAGAACTTACAGGGCTCTGGACAGGTTGAGAAAAAATTTTAATTTACGAATCAAGTACGATGGGAAGGAATGAAATACGATTGAGAAGGCATCGCATGACTTCCGGCAGAATAGCGCAACACCGGAACTATGGAGATATTATAGCACGACACGAACGGGATGCAAAATTGAAACGCATAACCCGCATATTCACTTACTTCGTCCTTATTCTGATCATTGTCCTAATGTTCCTCTTCGTGCGCCGCTGGGAAAGTAGTCAGGGTGAAACAAAGTCGCCAACCAGCTTTGGTTCAAAAAAAGAAATCTCACCGATCACTATGATAGAGGACCAACTTAATTAGGAATCCATCACCAAAACCTTGGCGCCTTGCACATGTTTGTGCTTAAGATCATGCAGTGCCTGATTTGCTTGAGCAAATGGGTAGATCTCAATCTCTGGTTTGATAGGAATCTTCGCTGCGAGCTGCAAGAATTCTTCAACGTCGTGTCGAGTGATGTTGGCCACGCTCTTTATTTCTCTTTCCATCCACAGGTGATCATGATAGCTCAGGTCGAGTAATTTGTTTTTGTCTGCGCTTTCTTTTCGGATCGCATTGATGACTAGCCGTCCGCCAGCCTTCAGATGCCCGAGTGATTTTACAATCGTGTTCCACACTGGGGTTGTGTCAATGATAGCATCTGCTTTGTAAGGCGGAGTGTCGTCAATTTCACCAGCCCAGACCGCGCCAAGGTTCTTCGCAAAATCTTGTTCGTGCTTGTTTCTGGCAAAGACAATAATCTTGGAGTCGCCATATAGATAACGAGTCATCTTCAGCACCAGATGTCCGGAGGCCCCAAATCCACTTAGACCTAAAGTTTGCCCATTAGTTAAATTCGTTAGTTGAAGCGACCTATAACCAATGGCTCCGGCACATAACAATGGTGCTGCTTCGGCATCTGAAAAAATTCCTGGTATTACATAGGCAAATTTTTCGTGAACAATCATGTATTCGGCATATCCTCCCCTCGCATCTCTTCCCGTGCCTTTAAATTCCGGACAAAGATTTTCCATCCCTTTAATACAATACTCACATTTACCGCACGATGAAAATATCCATGCTACTCCTACTCGACTCCCAACACGAAAATTTGATACACTCGGGCCGAGATCCGTAACAAAGCCTACTACTTGATGACCCAGGATCATCGGAAATTCTGATGGCGGTGTCCGTCCCTCAATTTCATCCAACTCCGTATGGCATACACCACAACAAGAAACTCTGATGACAATTTCGTTTGATTCTGGCTCAGGCAAAGAATATTCTACCATTTCGAGTGGTGAATTCTCATAATCCAAATCACAAACTTTTTTTAGGATCAGGGCTCTCATATCTGTAGTCAAAATGGCGTTAGTCGTTTATCGCAGTTAGAAGTGCATGTTAATGACAACATTCAAAATTCAAGATATTCAAAATGTTTGTTCGATTTAAGTCTGGACCGTCTATAAAAGATCACAATAGTTAAGACAAAGCAGATTAGGACGAACTGCCAAAAGTCATTTTTTCTCCTAACAAATTACATGGCCATTTACAGGGGGGGCGCATACATTAGCAGTGTAAACAATTTAACAATAAAACATTAACGTTTATGAGTTTAACACTAAGACCAATGACCAGTTTGTCCAGGTTTTTGTCAGATTGGCCAACCAGTTTATTTGACCGTGATTTTTTTGACATAGAATCCGGCCGATCGCCCGCGCGCTTAGGTGTGAATGTTCCTTCCGTAAACATTAAAGAAACACCAAAGGAGTATATCCTTGAAGTTGCTGCTCCTGGACTGGAAAGAAAAGACTTTAACATTGAAGTTGATAACCGTACTTTAACGATCAGCGCAGAAAAGGAAGAAAAGAAAGAAGAGAAAAGTGAAGACAATGGTTATTCCAGAAGAGAGTACTCCTTCAATTCCTTTAGCCGTTCTTTCACATTACCAGAAGATACAAAAGAAGGCAACATTGATGCGAAGTATGAGAATGGGATCCTGAAATTGACTTTGCCAAAATCAAAGGAAAGTGCATCAAAAACAGTAAAGAGGATCGAGGTATCATAACGGAAGCTTTTGTTTCTGGTCAAGCACTTAACGCAATTTACAAATGCGGAAACTAGGGAGTTGCTTGGCCAGAAATTTATTTAACCTTAAGGATGAATCTTATCACGGAAATAGCAACTCTGGCCTATATGCCGTGACTCGCAAGCTTCTGCAAGATGGAGATCATAATTCAAACCCCGGGATTTAAAGCGGGCGTTAAACTCTTGAAATTCATAAAGAAGAGATTGGACAGATTGGCCAAGCTTCATGATTCCATTGTGAATGCAAATGTGTGCCTTCGACTTGACAACTCTAATACTCAGGAAAATAAGGTGTGCGAAATCAAGTTGGGAATTCCAGGTAAGGATTTGTTCGCCACCCGACAAAACAAAACGTTTGAAGCTGCAGTGGTCAATGTCGGTGCAGCATTGAAACGTCAGCTAACTGATCTGAAGAAGAATTATAAGGGCCAAAACGTTCCTGGTCCAAATGCGTAGGCAAGTTTACTTCATGTAACGTCGCATGAGGCGCAAATACGTACGCAACGCATTAATATGCAATTGAGAATTTTCAGCATCATGCGCCTGCCCTATGCTGAGAGCGTGAACTTTGGCCCTGACATTCGCCCGATAACATTTGTAATACGTAAATAATCTTCTATCCGCATTATTCTGAAAACAGTCGAAATGCCGTTGATATTCTCTTTGAAACAACCTGGCCAGCCTGCCTTCGCGATAGGCCTCAAGGTCCATGCAGAAAAATGCGACTTCGTTTATAACATCCATGCGCCTGTAACTATCGTTGAACTCAATGCAGTCATATAAGATAGGTTGCTTATAGAGAAAGATGTTACCACTGTGCAAGTCACCATGAACATCCCGCTTAAATCCAAGAGCAATTCTCTCTCGTATACGATCAGCGTGTTTGCTCAAAAATGTATTGCTCCATTTGATTGACTTCTTGATAATTTCCGAATATTCATCTCCGAGATGATCGTTTGCTACGCGGATTATCGAACGGATGTCATTGAACATGGATTTGGCTTTCGCAAGAAGAAATGGAGCCATTATTACTTCGGATCCGGAATGAAATGAAGAAACCACCTTCGCGAGCAGCAGTATGTCGTTCGAAGACACTTTCTTAGTTTGAAGAAGCTTGTCCATTCTCCTGGCACTTATCATACGCTTCATGCGGACAACATACTCGACAATGCTGCCACTGCCTTGACCAATAGTCCATTTTTCCCCGTCCTTCTGAACCGGCAAGACATCAAGATATATGGGTGAAAATCGCTGATTGAGGCTCAGTTCTCTAATACAATATCTTTTCCGCTTAGCCAGCGTTGAAAAATCAAGGAACGAGAGTTTTACCGGTTTCTTTATTTTGAATACATTCCCTTTTGACAGGATCACCCATGAGATATGTGTCTCTTCGATGTGGCCTTTAATGCGATGACCCAGGAAGCGACCTTCTTCCGCGAGCATTGTCACTTCGCTTTCAACCATGTGGCGAGCCAATATGTTGGAGTGCTAACTTAATCATGTCATCGATGTTGCTGTTTTCAGATCGCACGGTAAAGTAGGGTTCTTGCATTTCCTCGAATTGCATTTTTATTTTAAGGTAAACATCATAATCCGCCTCACTGTCCTTCCGTGGTTTACTTAACCGCTCCTTGATCAGACCTTCCTCTGCGACAATTTTAATGAAGAAAATCGGACATGAGCGCTTTTTCGCAAGTCCTGTGAATACATTAACCATGACGCGCAAATAGAAAGTGGCATCGACAACGACAGATTTACCTTCGAGCAGTATGTCGTTCGATTGTTCGGCCATTGCCTGGTACACACCTAATTTATCTTCCAGAGCATATTTCCCTCGCGCGCTCAAGGCAGTGCGCACCTGATCACTGTTAATATGCACCGCTGCCAGGCGCCGCGATAAAGCTTCAGCAAAGAAGCTCTTACCGGACCCTGGCAGCCCAAACACGATAATGATCTTAACCATTTCTCAAGACAGAAAGCAGCAATCTAATTTGATATTAAATGCTTTGCTTTTTCAGTTCTTGCAATGCGTTCCGTCAATTCAAACAACTCACGCTTCATTTCTCTGAAAGACTTGACAAACATAGTCAGGTCATCTTCCAAGGCCGCATGCTCGGTTCTAAATTCCGAAGCATCTTGAGGAAATGGATTTATCATCAATTCTTCAATGTGATGCAGATGCTTCTCAATGCGTATTGCGAGGGAACCGCGGCTAGCCTTAACATTCGAAAGTTTACCTGCAATCGCCTTTGTTTTTTCGATGTTTTCCTTTTCGATAAGGGCGCTAAAATACTTGTCGAATAAAACGTCGATAAAACGCAATTCATCTTCGAAAAAAATCATGTCAGATTGCCAATGCGTAGTAAGGACGTGAAGCTCTTGCCATTCTGCGTTTAGCAGATAATTGCTTTTTGGTCGCGTTCTAAATTCCATATTGCATTAAAGTTTAGATTACGTCAAATATAACTTGGTAGCGTTTTCGAAATCCATCATTTGCTCCACCCTGGTCTACCTCAGGGCAAATTGTTATGTACTGAATATTGTTCCTGACGTTTTTGTTTCGAGAAATACAACCGACTTTATTCCTAAACTCAACCAGGAGGTTTTTGTTAATCTCTCTTTTTCCCATCGGTCACAAATCGTCAATACCATGTGAAACTATCCTATTCAGAGTGGCTATACTATGAAGTTCGTCAACCTGCCCGATGATTAAAATCATTTCGAGCCCCGTTGTTACTAAAGGTTCATTCATAGTTCAACACATAACTTTGCTTTATATTAGACCTTAATTCAATGCCTAAAACACACTCTTCTTTATGAAAATTAACTATCAAAACATCTATGAAAAACTGGGGTATTTATATTACGCGATTGCAGCTGCCGATAAGCAGGTACATCCGACGGAGATTGAAGAATTAAGGGGTCTGATAGCCAGAGAATGGCTCCCACTGGAGAATTCAATAGATAAATACGGAACCGATGCTGCTCATTATATTTCTATCGCGTTTGAATACCTGTTGAGTGAAAGTATCCCTGCAAGTGAGGCCTACGGCGTTTTTGCAGATTATTATGAACAGCATACGGCCGCCTTTTCGCAAGATCTGAAGAAAAGGATTTCGACAACTGCCTCAGCCATTGCTAATGCGTTTGCTGCCAGGAATAAGAATGAGCAAAAATACCTTGATCAATTGCGTCGTTTGCTGAATTAGAACTTGAACGGACCCCAAAACATGCAACGAATTGACTAACAGCGCCAAACACACTGTTCAAAACGGACAATCCGAGAAAAGCTGATGCGTGTCGACAGGATATTGCGGTGGAACTTATAAATGTGGAAATTTGTCCCTCTAAAACATCCTTACCCATAATGCCGCCATTGATGAGAAAAACTGCATTGAATGCCTCTAAAGCCTGGGTTGTTCTAATTTCTATCTTATTTTTTGCATTTAACGAAGACTCTTGTTCAACGGAAGATTGTGATGCAGGTACAGAAATATCCGTGCTTTATCACGACATTGACTTCAATAAAAATGAGCCTCCACCATACGACTTGTTCGAGCGTGCATTCGTTGGGTACCGGCATCTTGACAAGGCTAACAAACTCTCGACCAAGGGAATTCTTACACTGATTGATTTCAGAAGATCGGCCAATGACAAGAGGCTATGGGTATTGGATTTAAGAAACAAGAAGCTATTATATCATTCCCTTGCTGCGCATGGCCGTAATAGCGGTGACGTATTTGCCCGTACTTTTTCCAACACGCCCAATTCCAACCAAAGCAGCCTTGGCTTTTTTGTTACAGGTAAGACGTATGTTGGGAAGCATGGAATTTCGTTGAAGCTGCATGGGGTGGAATCTGGAATTAACGATAAAGCCGAAGCCCGCGCTATCGTGATGCATGGGGCAAATTATGTGAGCGAGTCGCACATCAAAAAATTTGGGAGATTGGGGAGAAGTTTCGGATGCCCGGCTGTCCCAATGGAACTGCATAAAAAAATAATCCCCCAACTGGCGGATGGGACTTGTTTGTTTATTTATTACCCAGATCCCCATTACATTGCAAACTCCACATTCCGCAGCGTCTCTGATCCTTCTTAATATAACCTAAAATTAGTGCCGAAATTCAAATCCACTTTAGCAGCTATTTCTCGAATCTTCCGCTAACCTCATCGATTGAAATCCGGTAGATAACGGGCTTGCGGGCTTTTTCAACCTCGCGTGGAAAGTGCATATACCCTGTTTGCAACAGTGATTCACTGAGTCTGAGAGGAAGGAATCTGTCATTTAAAATTTTCATGGCTTTTTTCTGTTCTGCTAAAGTACTCAACTCTTCATACGTACCCCATAGGATTACGGTTCTCCAACTTATCATGCTGTCTCGGCTCTCGACCTCAAAACAAACCTTGCTATTTTTACGCATCATTTTAATCTTAAGTCCCTCCTTGGAATGCGCGTAAATGAAATTATTGTGGTACACGTATGAAACGGGAACTATATAGACTTTGCCGGCAGCATAGCAGCCGATCCGTCCGATAATTTCACTTCTTAGCACGTGTTCACTTTGTTCCCGGGTTAGTACTCCAAGCATAATCAGAGAGTTTTTGGTAAATGAATTGCTTCAATAGTTGCAAATATCATATAAGATATCACTGCAGTCAACCATCGATAATATGGGACAACCTCTTCAAACTTTATTAGTAATCGTTAGTCGTTATCATCCTATCTTGGGAAATTTAAACAAGATCAAGCACACCCTCCTCTGCCCCTTATCGCCTTGCCCCTTGAACAAACTGATACCTTAAAAAACATTTCCCTTATAAAGTTGTCGTATAAGGCCATGATCCTTTTGGTAAACATCGTCATAAAATATAAGTGTGTCGTTGCGCACCTCACACGTGAAATAGCGAATATGAATGGGGATAGTGCTTGACAGACTTATGGTACGTCGTTTTTTCTCGGTTAAGTATTTATCAAGCATTTGAGAAGATATGGTTGCGCGATTTTCCCTGATCAGGAAATGTGCAAACTCATAAGCTTTTTCCAAGCGTATGCAACCATGGCTGAGGGCTCGAACCTTGCGGCTAAACAAATTCTTAGCATTCGTATCATGAAGGAACACAGCGTAAGGATTATCGAAGACAAACTTTATAATCCCAAGCGAATTTCCAGGTCCTTCACGTTGTCTAAGTGTAAAAGGAAAATTGTTAGTGTTATACTTTTTCCAGTCAATGGATGCCGGCTTTTGAATTTTGCCACTCCTATCCAATACATCAAAATTATTTCTGGTAATAAAACTTGTGTCCTTTCGTATAACGGGCAAATACTCCTCTACAGTAATCTTGCGCGGGACGTACCAATAAGGGAAGATCGTAAAACACTCGATATCGCTGCTAAACTGCGGTGTTTGCCTCGCTGCTGTGCCCACTACGATTCGTGATTGCATCACAATCTCGTCATTCTCAATAACGTAAAACATATACGCAGGAATGTTAACCCAGGTGTAAAGCTTATCAAGCGGTTCCTTTTCAGTGCGCCATCTCTCAAGGTTGATCTCAATCCGTTGTACTTTGCGATGAACTTCGCTGGAGTCAACAGTGATTCCAGACATTAGCAGATTATGATCGCTTGAATTGACAGAATCTAACAAAGAATTAAGTGCCTGTTTCAAGGATTTATATCCAGCATGAATTGGTTCATAGGACTCCAGTACAACCCTGACCCCCGACGTTCGAATAGATTCCGTCAGGTTTACAAGTTCAAGGCTGTCGGATTTTACATTCGCCTTCTGTTCTTGCAAACAGCCATGCTTAAGGTCATATGCCATCGCTATGAACGCGTCTGTCAGAATTACATCAAGTCTGATCATCTTCATTCTATCTCTTGGTGCTGAAACCAGGTCGGGAATCTCATGAAAATGATAACGGTGCGGCAGAAGCCCATACTTCCTTGCAGACATGATCATCAGGATCATCGAATCAGCTTTATCGGTTCTTAAATCATTCTCCAACCAGACTGGTGCGTAGTGCTCATAGCGATAGAGATCACGGACTGCGCGCGAATACCGGAGATCCTCGAAAACGACGCTGGAAGTATCATCTGGTATGAGAAGGGGCTCAATGTGGATGTCATACTGTTGTACGCTGTGTGTCATGGAGACCGACGGGGAAAGGTTGTGCCTGCATGCTGTGACAACGACGATCAGCAGACCGAATAAGGATATATTAACAAATGAGAATAGTCTTGGCTTCATTGCCGCCAATCAATTTAGTCCTAAAGCAACTTATTGTGCCTCTGTGATTCTATGAGGTGAATCATTTTAAATCCTGATTAACATCATGCGACCCCATGCATCGTTCTACTAAGTTTATACTGAAAAATGCAACACGCCTATGGAACGTCATCAATACACGGTCGATATTCATTGGGATAAGGATCGAAGAGGGGTAATGTGCTCGCCTGAACTGACGGTATCGCAGACGGGAAATGGGTGCATTGAAGTAGCTACACCCCCTCAGTTTCCAAAAGGCATAGCCGGAATATGGTCTCCCGAACATTTATTTACAGCCGCAGTAAGCAGTTGTTTCATGACAACTTTTCTTGCTATTGCCGAAAATTCGAAATTGGATTTTAAGTCCTTTGATTGTAAAGCGATCGGAATTCTGGAACAGGTGGAAGGCAAATTTCTGATGACCGAAGTCTTGCTGGAACCACAAGTCACGATTATGCATGAAAGAGACCGCGACCGAACCTCACGAATTCTGGAGCGAACCGAAATGAATTGTCTCATTACCAATTCCGTGAAATCCAAAGTAAGCGCGAAGTCTATAATTAGGATACATGAAGCATTGACCGAAAGATCAGCACAAATCACAGGATGAATTGTCGGTCGTCAATGAAATAAATTCGGCGAACGGCGATACCTCTGTTAGATCATCAACATTGAAACACATCAACCAGTGATTTAGTCCGTCATTTCTGACGAGGCCTTAGACTTTTACGAGTATGCAATACGCTATTTACCATCCATCCCCAGTGCCATGGATAATGTTTTCCAACTGGGGTTGTGGTCTGCGATCAGCTTAACAATTCCAACAAAAGGCACAAACAGAATCATTCCTGCGACTCCCCAGAGAATTCCGCCGACAAAAATTGCGACCAACATAACAAGTGCATTTACATTCAGCCTGTTGCTAACCGCGATTGGAAATATAAGGTTTGCTTCCAGATATTGAACAAATGCAAAAACGCCAATGATCCCCAGCGGATACCAAATTGAATCGTATGTGATCCACGCAATGGCTATGGGCAGTAAGGAGCCGGCCATAATTCCAACATAGGGTATAAAGGTGAGCACTGATGCAACAAACCCAAAAAGGATTGCATGAGGTATACCGAGTAAGAGCAGACCGATGCTGTTCAAAATCCCCACTATGAGATAGACGAGGGCCATGCCTTTGATAAAATTATAATATGTATTAATAGTAAGGCTAATGATTTCTCGAAGGCTATCCTTGTTTTCATTTGGAAAGAGTCGGTGAACGATCTTCATCCATTGTCTCCGGTAATACAAAATCAGCACAGAATATACGGGGATTAGGACCAGTAGCACGGCTGAAAAGGCCGAGGCAGCCAGCGTATTTTGGAGAAATGACAAAATGCCGGAGCCTGACTGGTTGGTTAATTTTGTTATCCACTCCTGTTGACGTTCCAGTGAAATTCCGAAAACATCGATCAGCATTTTGCTTAAATCGTGTATCGATTTAATGAACTTGCCCTGAAGAATAGGCCACTCGTTCATAAAACTGAGGAATTGGTATACTAAAAGTGCCATTACCAAGAGCCCGACCAAGATCAATAAAATGACAGCAATTATTATCGCAGTCAGCCGGCCTACACCTTTTTTTTCCATCCAAACACAAACTGGGTACAAAACAAAACTGATCAACAAGGCAAAACTTATGGGTATAAAAACATCTCTGCCGAAATATAAAATCAAAGAACCAAAAACCACGTACTGAAGAATACGCAGAATATTTGTGTCAGTATGTACCAATGTTCCACGGATGTTCATGCTGGAATTTATAGCCGGCAGTGACCTACCAGTAATATTTAGTAGTTCGCAATATTCTTTTTCTTTTGGAATAATAAAATCAAATCGCCCATGTGATTATTCTTATAGGGACTATCGGGCGGGAAAAAAGCATTTATGCACTTGGCTGTTTCCTTTATTCTGTCCATTAATTCAGTTGTAAAAATCTCAGGATGCAAGCCATAAAAACTGGCAAAATTATAGAAGGCCTCCGTGGAGGGAACATCTGTGGCCTTCAAGGTATCCATTTCAACGAACATAAGGTGCACATTTTCGGGTATGGGCAAATCAGAATCCTGTGGCTGTGACATCCAATCTTTGCTGATGATCATTTTAAGCTCGGAAAATTCTATCGGCTTTATTGAACGGTCAACAGCCAATGAATAAAATAGATCTCCAAGTCTTTCAAAAAATTCTCGATTATCGGTTTTCATAAGAATAGGTTTTTAAAATGTTAATATTAAGGGATGTCGACAGTGTGTTGAATCATTACCTCTGCAAGGGCGATATTTTCTATCCCTTTTATAATTGCATCTGGATTGAAGGCAATGGAATCAATACCATGTTGTACCAGGAAGGCGGCAAATTCCGGATAATCACTGGGCGCCTGGCCGCAAAGACCCACCTTTACACCCTGCTCATGAGCCCGGTCAATTAAATGCCTGATCTGATGTTTCACGGCATCATTATTTTCATCGAAAATGTCACTTACAATTTCTGAATCTCGATCCAGTCCCAACGTCAGTTGCGTAAGGTCATTGGAACCTATTGAAAATCCGTCAAACATCTGCGCAAACTGTTTAGCCTGCAAGATATTGCTAGGAATCTCGGCCATTACATAGATTTCGAGTCCATTTTTTCGACGTTCTAATCCAAATGACTTCATTACCTCAATAACCTTCCTTCCTTCCTCCAGCGTTCGGCAGAACGGAATCATTACTTTCACATTCGTTAGCATCATTTCATCTCTGACTTTCAGAATTGCCGCACATTCGAGTCCAAAACCCTCGCGATATCGTTCGTTGTAATAACGGCTTGCACCCCTGAAACCCAACATAGGATTTTCTTCATGCGGCTCAAACAATTTTCCGCCTAGGAGTTTAGCGTACTCATTAGTTTTGAAATCGCTCATGCGCACGATTACTTCCTTTGGATAAAACGCGGCGGCAACCAACGCAATGGATTCAGCCAGTTTGTCGACAAAAAACTCTTTCTTATTTGCGTAATGCCTGGTCAGGGCTTCAATCTGCTTCTTCTCCGTATTGTTGGGTAGCGAATCAAACTTCACCAATGCCATCGGATGAATTTGCAAACTGTTACTGATGGTAAATTCCATTCTGAGGAGACCGACACCAGCACTAGGATAAGTAGCCAGGAACAACGCTTTCTGAGGATCTGAAAGGATAAACATCGGTTTGGTATGGATATCCGATAATGCTCTGACGGGAGTTTCTTTTTCTTCCCAATCCAGCTTGCCATTGTAAACAAGTCCGACGTCGCCATTGGCGCATGATACAGTTACGACCTGATCATCCATCAAAATCTCAGTGGCATTCAGTGTACCCACGACAGCAGAGATTCCCAATTCTCTGGCAATAATAGATGCATGACTTGTACGACCCCCTTTATTTGTAACTATGCATATCGCGCGTCGAAGCAATGCATTCCAGTCGGGGTTGGTAATATCGGCCACAATTATATCGCCATTCTCCACTTTGTGTCCATCGGCCAGAGATTTGACAATCTTTACTTTTCCGGAGACGACACTGCTCCCCACGGCCTTTCCAGAAAGAATCGGCAAAGCGTTTGTATCAAGGGTATATTCCTTTACAGACAGCTTTCTTTGATGGCTATGCACCGTTTCCGGCCTGGCTTGCACAATGTAAAGTTGATGCGTTATCCCATCCTTAGCCCACTCTATGTCCATAGGCATTCCATAATGATTCTCAATCTCGGCGCACCATGATCCGATCTTCTTCACTTCTGCGTCTGTCAGCACATATTGGTCCCGTTGTGCGGGTGTGGTTTCCTGCCAAACCGTATTTTTCCCGTCGACACCATCGCCGTAAACGAGCATTTGTTGTTTGCTACCCAATTGCCGGTAAATCAATCCATTCTTGTTGGCTGCCAGGGCGGGCTTAAAAAGGTAGAATTCGTCTGTGTTCACGGCCCCTTGTACGACGCTTTCACCGAGGCCCCATGCGCCTGTGACATAGATCAGGTTCTCATTACCATTTTCTGGTTCGATTGTAAAGGCAACGCCAGCACTTCCCCGATCCGAGCGCACCATAATCTGCACCCCAACTGAAATCGCGACCTGCATATCAGCAAAGTTATTATCAATGCGATACTTGATAGCCCTGTCATTGAACAAGGACTTATAGCATTGTTGTACCGCCTGAAGGACTTCACGCGTCCCATGGATGTTGAGGAAAGAGTCGTGCTGGCCAGCAAAACTGGCAGTAGGTGAATCTTCCGCTGTCGCACTGCTTCGAATGGCAAACGATGGATTCAAGCCATGCCTTTCCACTAGTTGATTGTGTGCTTGTTCAATGGCTTCTTTAACTTTGTCAGGAAACCTGGAGCGCTGAATAATATCGCGGCACCTCTGACCAATATCTGAAAGGTTGGAAAGTCCCTCGCGATCAAGTTCATTCAACGTCCTCTCAAGTAATTCGGAAATATTATTGTATCTCAAAAACTCTGCAAAAGCTCTGACCGTGATAGCATAGCCGTCCGGCACCTGGATACCAAGAGAAGAAAGCTTTTGAATCATCTCCCCTAATGAAGCGTTTTTTCCACCAACCTCTGCGAGATTGGCCATCGTTAAATTACCAAAAGGTATTATGTATCGGCTCATGGTAGCCCGCTGTTAGCAATAGCGGATGTGTAAAACTATTTTCGGGCGGCTTGCACTCCCATGATTCCAATCAGAAGTAACCCTGATTAAAGTCAGATTCTCAATGGTTTACAGTTTCCCCAAAAAAAAATTGCTATATATGACATTAATCAGCCGGAGATCTATAAACGATTAGCATTTTAGTGTTACAAAACGAATGGTTTTACATAAAACTTCACGAAAATGATTTCTCCTACATCGATTACAGGCAGCTATATACTGCAACCCTCCTTATTGGAGAAGCATCGCAAAACGCTTAGTTGGCTTTCAGCTACATTGCTATGGCAGCGCGAGTTCCACTTTTTTCAAAAACTCCTGGATAAGAACGCCTCAAAGTTTACGGAGGTTGAAGAAAAGCAGAAGGTTGACCATTTTCAAAATCTGATCCTTTACTACAACAGTGAATTAATAATCGAACTCCAAAAAAAACTTCGCGATCATGAAAACCGTTTGGCAGACATGCTAAAAACTAAAGACGAGTTGAAGACAGGATACTTCAAGGAACATGAGGCTCTTATGCAGGAACTTGAAGCTTTCAATAGCAGGTTCGTAGAGTATAAGGAAGAGCTCTTTGAATTTATTGAAAAAGTCATGTAACCTTTTACAGTGCGAAGTGTCAATTCACGACGCTTATGCACGGCAAATCTTGACACTATTCATCCTCCTCCTTTGTGTTTTTTAACATTCCAAGCAAATCGAAAGCGCCATTGGTCACGATAGAGGAGTTCCCGTCAAAAGTGTCAGGGAACTGTACTTCAACAATATCACCCGCGTTTGTCCCGGTTTTTACTTTCGTCATTGTGAACTTATTGCTTCCATTCTGAACGAAGACAAAATCGGAGCCTTCATAAGTCACAATAGCATTTGCAGGTAATGCATCAACTTCCCGGGGATCGCTTTCGATATTTGCAGTAATGTACATTCCGGGAAGTAAATTCTCATCCTCTTTATCCAGATGACAATGGACACGCACGGTCCTTTCAGGGCCAATTTCTTTTCCAATCAAGTGAACAGTAGCCGTACGGATATTATTTTCATTCGCTAACTTAAAAGTTACTTTTTGTCCGATGCGCAAACTATGGATATCACGTTCGAATACCTGCAATTCAGCATGGAGGTGTTCAAGGTTAACGAGTTTAAAAATCTCATCCGCGGCATTTACATACTGTCCAATATTGACATTTATTACGGTTACGTAACCATTCAATGGCGCGTGCAAATTTATCGTCGACCGGATTTTATCATGAGCTAGTGAAGCAGGAGAAATATTGATCATTCCAAGTTTCGCTTCGAGACCTTTTACAATAGCTTCAGCGCTCTGGTATTGGGATTTAGCCTGCTGTAAGGTCTTCTGTGCATTTACATTCTCTTTAGCCAATTCGAGTTGTCGTTTGTACTCGCTTTCCAGAAACTCTAGTTTGCTTTTATGGTCCAGGTAATCTTGTTGAAGTTGGATAAATTCCTGACTTTCAAGCGTTGCTAGCAACTCACCTTTCTTTACTTTCATGCCTTGCAACAACTTTGTTGACTTAACAAATCCCCCCATGGGTGCTGCAATCGTTATGAGATTTTGAGGCGGTACATCAAGCATTCCATTGACTTGCAATGATGTACCTATCATTTGGCGCTCTACATGTCCAAGTTTCACATCAGCGGCTCGCAACTGATCTGTGGACAGTGTAAGCGTATTAGGAGAGACCTCGGCAATATTTTCAGGAGAATTCGCAGTTTGATTTTGCCCACAAGACGCAAGAATACTTGCGGTTATCGCTGATAGAATAATCTTTCTCATCTATTTATTTCCATTAAGGAATTCTAGTGTAATGATACTGTTGTTGTATTGAAAGAGTGCCAAAAGATATTCTTCGCGAATGGTTAAGGCTTGACGAAGGTTGAGTAAAAGAACACTGTACTCGAGTTCTCCGCTTTCAAAAGATTTTTTACTCTGTGTTGTGGTTAATTCAGCCGTTACCAACGCCGTACTCCTTAAATATTCCACGCTGTTTTTATTCTTAAGTAGTTCCTGAGCAGCCTGTGTGTATTGCTGCTTAATATGGAGCTCCGAAGCCTCTCGCTGTTTTTGCGCTGCTTCTGTCGCAACATCAGCAGCTTTGATTCTCGATGCATGGGGTCCAAACAACAGTGGAAATGAGAGACCGACCTGAAAACCCTGAAATCGCTTGTCGGAACTGTAGTAAATTTCCTGTCCATCTACATTTTGATAGCCGATCAATGTCTGGTTAAAATATCCGAAACGCAGGTCTGGCATCATCCGCGATGCTTCAACCTTCTTTTGCTGATTGGCTATTACAGTATTTTGTTTTGCCAGAGTAATCGCCGGGTTTTCCATTAGGGCCGCTGAATCCAAATCCACAACCTGTGCAGGGTTCTCTAGACCTCCTGCGATATCAGTAATTTCCGGTGATTGACATAAAAGCTGCAGATGCCTGATCGTAGTCTCTATATCTGCATAATTTCGCGACAGTTGATTTTTCATTTCGGCAAGCTGCGTTTCTGCGGAGGTTTTACCCAGTAGCGTGCCTTCACCGGTTCTATAGTGCAAGTCAGCAATTCTTGTTAAATGAGAAAGCAACGAATCCTGCCTTAATAGTATTTGCTGACGAGCCTTCAGATAATGGAGTTGGTTGACGATTTGTTTCACTTCGAACGTCAACTCATTTTTTGAGATACTTTCATGGAGCTGCGCTTGCCTGACAAGCATATTGTTTAATGCATGCTGTCTACCAAGGACAGTAGGAAAGGGAATGCTTTGGGAGATGGTAATATTGTTATCATTCTTGTCAATGCTGTTATATTGCCCGTAAACCAGCGATACGTCTGTTTTAGGAATTTCAAAAGCGGATCGTTTTAAAACTGATTGTTTTTCGACTTCCAATGCTTTCTGTTGAACACCTGGGTTTCTTTCAAGCGCTAATGTTATGACCTCCGCTAATGTTGGTACGGAATTTTGTGCCATAACAGGGGATGACAGAAAATGACCTATGGTAAGAATGGCAAAATATTTCATATAGCTAAAGCATTAAGTTAGGTTTGAAACCGCGTTCCTCACTTGACCTTTGCAAGGCGAGATTTCATCAAAAACTTTTCAACCACATAGTATAATACCGGCAGAACAATCAACGTCAGTAGGGTCGCACTGATCAAGCCTCCGATAACGACGGTTGCCAAGGGTTTCTGTACTTCTGCTCCGCTTCCATGCGACAGCGCCATAGGTAAAAAACCAAGTGAGGCTACCGTGGCGGTCATGAGAACAGGCCGTAACCGAGTTGACGTTCCGCGCATGATAATTTCCCGAAGGTTGCCTGTCCCTCCTTTTTTCAGGCGGTTAAACTCTGCGATCAGGACTATTCCGTTCAGCACAGCAACACCAAAAAGCGCAATGAAGCCAATGCCCGCGGAAATACTGAATGGCATAGAACGTATCCATAATGCCAGAATACCTCCGATAGCTGACAGCGGAATAGCCGTGAAGATGAGCAGGCCTTGCTTAATGGATCCGAACGTGAAATACAGTAGAGTAAAAATAAGAAACAGTGCTACCGGAACAGCTATTGTTAATCGTTCGGTTGCCTCTTGTAAATTTTTAAATGCTCCACCATACGTTACATAGTAACCAGGCGCGAAACTCATGGAGGACTGAATTTTTTCCTGAAGCTCATTCACAATACTCTCGACATCCCTGCCTCTCGTATTGAATCCTACAACAATTCTCCGCTTGGCATCATCGCGCTGAATTTGATTTGGGCCGACTTCCAGCGAAATATCTGCCACTTGCGTCAAGGGTACGTGGCGACCGTCGCCTGTTGTTACATAAAGATTGCGCACATCATCAATCGATTGACGGTTCTCAATGTCAAGCCTTACGGCGATATCAAAACGTTTCTCTCCTTCAAACAATAAACCAGCACTTTGTCCAGCCATACCGGTGTTAATGGTTTCATTGACGTGTTGAACCGTAAGGCCGTATCTGGCAAGCTGGTCGCGTTTCATTCGGATGATTATCTGCGGAAGTCCAGTGATATTTTCAATAAACAGGCTTTCGGTTCCATCAATTGTGGCAGCGAGTTTACCAATGCTAGAGGCATACCGCGTTAGTTCATTAAGATCCTCACCGTAAACTTTTACTACGACATCCTGACGTGCACCCGTCATAAGTTCATTAAAACGCATTTGAATAGGATGTTGAAATCCAAACCAGACGCCAGGAACATTTTGACTCAAAACCTTTTGCATTTTTTCAATCAATTCGTCTTTCGTTTCTGCGCTTACCCATTCCGATTTGTCTTTCATCACAACCATCATATCGGCCGCCTCAATGGGCATGGGATCCGTTGGGATTTCACCTGATCCGATCTTACCGATCACTTTTTCAACTTCAGGGAAATTTTTCAGCAGCACTTCCTCACCACGAAGGGTAGCCTCTATTGTTGACGTTAAGCTGCTTCCCGTGAGAATTCGAGTATCTACAGCAAAGTCTCCTTCATCCAATTCCGGTAAAAATTCACCTCCCAGGGTTGAAAAAACAAAAAGACTTCCAGCGAGCAGAATAACCGAAGCCACGATGATGATTGCTCTTTTCTCAAGCGACCAACGAAGGATAGGTTCATAATACTGATGCAATTTTGCAATGATACGGTCAGAAATGTTTTTTTTGTGTACAGGATTTTTGCTAAGAAAAAGTGATGATGCTAACGGTACATAGGTTAGTGATAACAGAAAGGCTCCTAATATAGCAAAGATCACGGTTTGAGCCATTGGTTTAAACATTTTTCCCTCGATTCCAACCAGGGAAAGAATGGGCAAATACACAATGAGAATAATGATCTGACCGAATGCTGCAGCGCTCATCATCTTCTTGGCAGAAGCCTCAACTTCTGAATCCATTTGTGATTGCGTGAGCCTGACTTTAAATCCTGATGAGACGATGTGAAACAACGTCGCTTCTACAATGATGACGGCACCGTCTACGATCAAACCAAAATCAATTGCTCCCAAGCTCATGAGGTTGCCGGAAACTCCAAACAAGTTCATCATGCTGAAGGCAAATAACATCGAAAGCGGAATCACCGAAGCCACCACCAGGCCCGCACGCAGATTTCCCAATAACAGGACAAGAACAAAGATGACGATCAACGCACCTTCAGCCAGATTCTTAGTAACCGTTGTGATTGCATTGTAGACCAGTTTAGTGCGATCCAGGAAAGGCTCTATCGTCACGCCGTCAGGCAGCGTGACATTTATTTGTTCAATTCGATCTTTCACATTGGCGATGACCTGTGATGAATTTGCTCCCTTCAACATCATCACCACTGCCCCTACCGTTTCGCCTTTTCCGTTCTCAGTCATGGCTCCGTACCGGATGGCATGGCCAAGTTTTATGGTTGCCACATCGCGGATCAACAGTGGTACCCCGGTAGGCAGATTACGGACTACGATGTTGTTAATATCGTCGATTGATTCGATAAGTCCTTCACTTCGAATGAAATAGGCACTTGTATTTTTTTCAATGTACGCTCCACCAGTATTCTCGTTATTCTCCTCCAGTGCCTGAAAAACTTCACTGACAGAAAGATTCAGGCTTCTAAGTTTCTCGGGGTTGAGTGCGATCTCATATTGTTTCAAATATCCACCAAAGCTACTCACATCCGCTACTCCTTCTGTCCCAAGCAACTGTCTCCTGACGATCCAATCTTGAATTGTTCTCAGTTCCATGATAGAATACTTTTCTTCATATCCGGGTTTCACCCTGAGGACATATTGATAAATTTCGCCCAGCCCGGTCGTGACAGGTGCAATTTCAGGAGTTCCTACTCCCGGCGGAATTTGCTTTTTTGCTTCCGTAAGCCGCTCACCGACTTGTTGGCGGGCCCAATAGACATCCGTTGCATCTGAAAATACAATGGTGACAACTGACAAACCAAAACGCGAAAACGATCGGATCTCCTGAATACCAGGTATCGTCGCCATGGTTTGTTCTACGGGAAAGGTTACTGACCGCTCAATGTCGAGTGCTGCGTGTGAGGGAGCGGTTGTTATAACCAATACCTGATTATTGGTAATATCGGGCACAGCATCAATCGGAAGTTGTGTAACGGAATAGCTGCCCCATCCAATAAGCACCAATATGAATATGCCAACAAGCAGCTTATTACGTATGGAAAAGTTAATGATGGAATTAAGCATGTGTGCTTAGTTATTGGGAGTGGTTTGCCATTGATGAGCGTTACCGAAAGTCTCCATTAAGGACGGGACTTCAGGATTAGCCACCATTTTGCCAAATTAGTTTATTTAAGCTCGCATTCAATATAATGCTATATGAAGTCAAAGTTGAGGGGATATTGTATGGAATTTGTTATCTGTTAGCAATTGTCCGTTATCCATTAACTGTCATCCTATTTTGTCATATTGACGTTCGACTAGCAAAACAATGCTCAAATATATTCACCTGTCTTTTTGAACGTTCGGAACTGGTGACATTGTGGCGAAAATAAATGCCGCTGAGCAAGCACCATAAAGCAACACTAAGCCTTCCATCCGTTAAATCAACAAAATTTTTGATGTGACAGAATAGAGTTATTCATTGCTCTTTTACGTTGATTAGGGTTGGAACAATGGATTTCGATATCGCCTCGAGATGCTTTTCAATTTTATCCGCAAAGACTGCAAAGTCCTTAGGCTGAAGCCGGTACGGTGTTACGTACTTAATTTTGTTCTTTTTATGCGCGGGCAACAAATCATTTATCCATAACTCAGTCACCATAGCCGGGCTTTTACCCGCCAACCGGGTCAGTTCATTTTGAATTTTGTCCTTTTGCGCTTTACTCCCTGAACATGCAGTAATAAATGAATAGCCCCGGATATTTTCTTTCTCCAAAAGCAGAAAGGATTTCAAGGGGGTAGCAATTTTTCCAGCCCAGATCGGGGCAATAAAAATGATATGATCATATTGTTTAAGATCTTTCCCATCACGCTGAATCCCGGGTGTTCTGCTAAACAACACATCCAATAAAATAGTGAACCCTTTTCTCTTTTTGGATTCCACTATTTGGAACGTCTCGCAATGCAATCTCTTCTGTATATCGTTGGTTAGAAGTTCGTTGTTGCCTGAAAATGAAAAATAAGTGATGAGGGTCTTCATTTTTTTTATACTTGATAATGTGACCTTACCCAAAAACTAACAGAAAGATTTACTCCAAAGTTTACTTTAACGCGGCAAGAAAAAAATGATAACTATATCCCACGCGGCTGATTTCAATCAGGATTCGAAATGACTTCGGACATTCTCAAACTATGGCTCCTTGACCGGCCTTATTTGGTTTCACTGTAACCCTGCTGCGGCATTTCTCCACCGTTACGGTAACGTTATGCGTAACGGCATACTTCATAACAATCCGTAAACCGGAGTTGGCATAACAATAAGCGAAATAGTCGAGGAACCGATTCTTCTCCTCATTCAGTTGTTACTGCGTCATATTCCTCCTCGTCTTGTAAAGCTTCCGCTTTGGTAGCATGGACAATTCCATCCTTATGGTGAGGAGGTGCATAGATTGTGTACATCTTCAGAGGGGCGGCGTTGTCAACATTCATAACGTTGTGTTTAGAGCCAGCCGGAACGATGATGACATCACCGTCAGTTACTTCATATTCGTTTCCGTCGATCATGACTTTTCCTTTCCCGCTTTCGAAGCGGAAAAATTGATCATTTTTATGGATCTCTTCACCAATTTCTTCCCTTGCCTTGAGACTCATCAACACGAGCTGAAGATTTTTTGCTGTGTACAATACCTTTCGAAAATTATTGTTTCCCAAGGTGACTTTTTCAATTTCTGTTTTGTAGCCTTTCATCTTGTTTATTATTTATTTGTATGTTTATCACAATTGACAAAACTTCCCTGATAATTTAACTTAGTCGTCTCCTTATTGTTTTCACGATCCTTATCATTCGTTGAAAGAAAAAGTCTCTGATTTAATCAATTCATTTTTCTTATTTTCTCTTAAAACCCAGTAAAGTCCCTTAACATCTGGTCTCCACGTTGGCAATAAGATTACCAAGATGATCTCTTCCACCAGTTGAAGTCCGGTAATAACAATGGCACAATAGAATGCCAAGTACATGGGACCTATCTGGAAAAAAATAAGCAAAAAAAACGCTGCCTGCGCTACAGCGGCTGTCTTAGCCATGTAAGTATCAAAACTTGTGATCCTTTTATAAGCAACCAACGCCGCAATGGTCTGGATGCCAAATAACAAAAAAACACACACTATTGGGATCCAATGATCAAGCAGAAATTCGGGACGGATAATCCATAGGCTTATAATAAAAATATATACCGTTGCATCGTCAGCAACAGAATCAAGTCGTGCGCCGAAAGTGCTGGCGAACTTAAACGTTCTGGACAGTGGACCATCAATTGCATCGGTTAAAAAACTCAGGCCTACGAGCCATCGAAACCAATCTAGTAACCCTTCCGATGCGAGCAATAGTAAAAAGGGAGCTGAAACAAGCCGATACATCGTTATGCCGTTGATCAGGTAATAACTTTTACCAAACTTGCGATTATCCTCAGAAGTAGTGTTAAGCGCCATTTGAAATTCTATGGTGCTATTGATCTTACCAAAAGCTTTTTGACGTCTTCCATTTTAATTTTTCGCCTAATAGACATGCCGCATGGTCCTGCTCGTAATGTCAGTCTCATTTACTATTGTCATTGGGTAAATTATGCTATAAAAATAGAGCGCTTAGTTGCGATCCGATATGATGGAATTCAATGCGATTTATGACTTTTGTCAGTAGCACACCTTCAGACAACATCGGGACAGCAATTACCCTTCACTATTTTCGACGCAAGATTTAATTTTTCTAAGCATTTTCTGCTCCATAATAAAATGTGGAAGTTCAAACGTGAAATAGCGCAAAATTTTATTCCCCAATGGTTCATCTCCCGAGGATCTCGCGATGAGCCATGTGGATGATTGACTCTCCGGGTAAAGATAAATGCTCCACGACCCAACAGCACTTTCATCGCTTAGTATCCGCTGATAATCCTCACCGCCAACCATTACGAAGGCGCTGTTAGGTATTACTTGCACAAGTATCTGATATCCTTTGCCATTATAATTCTTTTTGTTTGCCAGCCAGATCGTGTCGCCTGACATTCTTGGCTTCTGTAAAGCCGGGGTTAGTACATAAACATTTTTCATGTCGGCACGAAATATATTCTCGAGCCATGCATAACTATAAAAACCGCCGCGTTCCTGACCTAATTGAATAATCCACGGCCAAATTTTTTCGGGCGTTTCTCGAATCAAAACAGCTCGGGTATGAGATTGCCCCTTGGTGAAATGATCACCCGGCAATTCTAAACTCTGAATTTTCTGTGGAGCCCCCCAGTCAAGCATCCATGGCCGAAACGCAAAATGGTAGAGTGCGAAGACAGCCGAAAGAATGCCCACCCATCGGAAGAGCCTGTGATACGATTTCCTAATCATGGAGTGAAGCTAAGGATCAGTTAAGAACAAAATGCTGACGCTTGTCAAGCAAACCACAATCATTTTATAGAAAATAGGCTGATAAAAGTCAGTGTTGCCCTTGATAAACCTCATTCACCAGTAGCTCTTCAGCACGAATATTTGGAGAAACAAAAAGCGATGAAAAAAATCTTAGTTCCATGTGACTTCTCTGCGACGGCTAAAGAGGCATTTAAATTCGCAGTGAATATCGCAGAGAAAAACAAAAGTGAAATCTTTGTACTTTATGTAGTGGACAGTTCATTTGGCAATGGAGGCGGTTCGGATCAGTCGCATGTTACCGCATTCAACGGAGTATTTATGCAAAAACTGGAAGAACAACTCCATGAAAAGTTCAACGACATGAAATTGGAACATGCCCCCGCCGGCAGCAAAGTAACTTTCAAGATTCAAATCGGACAGCTCACGCAGGCGATCGAATCTTATATCCTTGATAAGAAAATTGACCTGGTGGTAATGGGTACACATGGTGCCAGCGGGCTAAAAGAATTTTTTGTAGGATCAAATACAGAAAAAATTGTCCGGTATTCCAAGGTTCCTGTGGTAGCTGTCCCTCTCGGGTCGCAATTCGATTCCATTGAAGACATCGTTTTCCCTGTTGTTCCCCGGCTGCACGATGCAGGTTTCATTCATGAGGTCAAAGCCATACAAAATCTGTACGAGGCAAAACTTCAAATATTGTGGATCAACACACCCCATGTCTTCAAATCTGATTCCGATGCCCTTGAAGATCTTCAGGAGTTTGCAGAACATCATCATTTTCACAACTACAAACTAAATATTCGAAGCGACTATTCCGAACAGGAAGGTATCATGCGATTCGCCCGCGACATAAAGGCCGGATTGCTATTCATGCCTACCCGCAGTCGCAAGGGCCTGGTTCATTGGTTGACCGGCAGCATCACAGAAAATGTTGTCAATCATATTCAATGCCCGGTATGGACTTATTCCATTGGTGGCTGAACGTATCGTTACATAGTAAATCTAATTCCAGATGCTGCGAATTGTCTTTTCAATCTTTGTGATCATCCATGGGCTGATCCATTTAATTGGATTCGTACGGGAAGTCAATATCCCGATGACGAAAAAATTGCTTGTCAAAGCTATGATTCCTATTTCAGCTCTGGATTCCAAAGTCCTGGGTGTATTATGGCTCATTGGTGGCCTCGCAATGATAGTTTCTACAATTAGTTTTCTGATTGGGAAGCATTGGTGGTGGATTATAGCGACGATCGCATTGGTTCTATCGCAGTCACTCATTATTCTGTATTGGTCTGATGCAAAATACGGAAGCCTGGTCAACCTGATAATCTTAATTGCGGTATTGTTGTTATACCATGAACACAGATTTTATAGCGAAATAAGAAAGGATATCAATGAATTAATCGCCTCTCAGTCGAAAACAAGTCAGTCTATAATAACGCATGAATCGATAAAGGATTTGCCTCTCATCGTTCAAAAATGGTTAGTGAAATCCAACGTAATAGGAAAGAAAAGCGTGTATTCACTTCATCTTAAACAAAAGGGGATGATGCGGACAAGTGCGGAAGGAAATTGGATGCAAATGACTTCGGAACAATTCATTACCGCTGACAATCCCGGTTTTGTCTGGAATGCCGATATTAAGGCAAATCCTTTTATGACCATTAACGGTCGCGATAAATTCACAGAAGGCCGAGGTAGCATGATCATCAAAGCCTTGCATACCATCCCGATGGCCAGCAGCACTGGGAAGGAGATTGATCAGGGGGCGATGATGCGATATCTTGCTGAGATAATCTGGAACCCTAGTGCCGCATTAAAAGATTACATACGCTGGGAATATGTAAGCGACACAAGCGCACGCGCTTTTATGAATTGCAATAATGCTACCATTTCTGGTCATTTTTGCTTTGATAAAGATGGCGATATAAAAGGGTTTGAGGGAAAACGTTACGGTGAATTTGATGATCATTATTCGTTGGAAACCTGGTCCATTGCCGTAACTGGTTACCAAGAGTTTGAGGGAATACGTATCGGCAACAAGAGTGAGGTGACGTGGAAGTTAAAAAAAGGTAACTTCACATGGCTCCAGATTGAAGTGACGGATATTAAATATAATTGTGAGCCATATTTTATTATGACGGCGTCTGAGCCGGTAAGTGAAGAACTTCGCGCTCAACTTATGTAAGAATTTTCTCCAGATAATCGCCCAAAAAGTAGGCCGCGGTAGCAGCTGATGCACCAAGTACTAAGGTTTCAACTATGCTCCTCAAGAGACCTATTTTTGTAACATATGTCTTGATGTATCCTATAAGAATGAACGCCAGCAATGTCACAACTGAGGATAAAAAAAACGGATTTAGCCCAACTTTGCCTGAGTAAGCAAAAACATAGACAATCAACGGTATTCCGCCTGCGACAACAAAGGCCATAAGTGTAGAAAGCCCCGACCGAAACGGCGATTTCTTCTCTATAGAGAGGCCAAGTTCATCCTTCATCATCGTATCGATCCAGACTTGTTTATTTGCCGTGATCCGGTTTACAACCATTTCGAGCTCAGCGCCTGAAAAACCCTTCGCTTTATAGATATCTACTATTTCCTGTTTTTCATCCTCAGGCATATTTTCAATTTCCCATTCCTCTATTCGCAGGTGCTTGTTATAGTTATCTTGTTCAGACTTTTTTGACAGATAGCTTCCAATGGACATCGACAACCCGTCTGCGATAAGATTCGACAGTCCCAGAATTAATATAATATTTATTGTAAGGTCAGCGCCCGCCGAGCCCGCCACTACCGCAAACGTAGTAACAATTCCGTCCATGGAGCCATAGACCAACTCAGGTAAATAAAGTTCAAACTTCGACATCCAGCTATTCCGGGAATGCCAATTTTCCTGAACATTGTTTTCCATTGATCTGAAATTTTGATGCTAAAGGTAACACCTTATGACACTTCTGCCTATTCGTCCGCCATTATGACAATTATCATTCTCTGAATTGATCTTCATCAAGGTAAATGCTCGCCCTTAGTAGCAAATTCGATGAATAATGAATTCATAGAGCAATGGAAAGTTCATTCTTGAATCGTTTCAAATTTTTGAATGAGATGGGTGATATTGCCAGGTTTACGGGGCGTTTTTTCAAAGAAATTGTCAAACCGAGGCAGGAGGTTGAGGAATTTTTCCGTCAGTGTTATTGGATTGGCTATAAATCTCTGCCGTTGGTTGCCATTACAGCGTTTATTATGGGATTGGTGCTTACCATCCAATCGCGGCCAACGCTAGTGGAGTTTGGGGCGCAGTCACTGTTACCCGCAATGGTAGCTGTGTCGCTTGTTCGGGAAATCTCACCCGTTATAACTGCGCTGATCTGCGCCGGCAAAGTTGGATCAGGTATGGGCGCCGAACTGGGATCCATGCGGGTGACGGAACAGATCGACGCTATGGATGTTTCAGGAACGAATCCATTCAGATACCTGGTAGTTACACGTGTTCTGGCCGCAACTCTGATGCTACCAGTCCTGTCTAACCTTTCAAATGCCATAGCACTCTTCGGGGGTTACATAGGGGTGAATTTACGAGGACAAGTGAGCTGGAGTTTATACTGGACGCAGGTTTTTGACTCCCTTAGCTTTGGCGACGTGATGCCTTCGCTGATCAAGACATTCTTTTTTGGATTTGCCATAGGTATTATAGGATGCTATAAAGGATACAATACCCAACATGGTACTGAAGGGGTTGGACGATCGGCTAACTCCGCCGTTGTAGTCGCTTCACTTCTGGTCTTTATCATTGATTTGATAGCCGTACAAATATCAGACTTATTAAACCTAACCTAATGAGTAAGATGGAAGCACCTGTTATTGAAGTAGAAAATCTTTCCAAATCATTCGGTACTAATCGTGTATTGAAAAACTTCTCCATGAAGGTACCCGCAGGAAAAAACTTAGTGATCCTGGGGAAGTCGGGTTCTGGAAAATCGGTATTAATAAAATGTATAATCAGCCTGATGACTCCGGATGATGGCTTGATAAAAATTTTCGGTGAAGATGTTTCAACGTACGATTCAGATGCGCTGGATAAATTGCGTGCCCGAATAGGATTTCTTTTCCAAAGCAATGCGCTCTATGATTCCATGACGGTGCGTGACAACCTGGAATTTCCCCTGCGGAGACATTGGAATAAAGAGCAACGTGCCAAGAGCGCTAAACAGGCTGTATTGGAAGTGCTTGAAGATGTAGGACTCGCCCACACTATAGATATGATGCCCTCCGAACTTTCAGGAGGTATGCGCAAGCGAATCGCCCTGGCTCGTACACTCATCCTTCAACCTCAAATTATTTTATATGATGAGCCTACCACAGGTTTAGACCCCATCACAGGGCGCGAAATAAGTCACTTGATCCTTCAAGTGCAAAAGAAGTACAACGCTACGTCAATCATTATTTCACATGACATGAACTGCATCAACATCACCTCCAATAGTGTTATCATGCTAATTGATGGTATGCGATATGCACAAGATACCTTCGCTGCCCTGCAACATTATGATGATCCAAAAATCCATGAATTTTTTCTAACGACATGAAAACGAAAAGAATCCATAATGTTCAACTTGGCTTGTTTGTGCTGGCCGGAATCGTTTTTCTGGTGTTCACATTGTACATGATGAGTAAGAATCGAAATCTATTAGGTTCTTCTTTTACCGTAAAAGCTGTCGTGAACAATGTGAATGGCTTGGTACCAGGCAATAATGTACGGTTTAAAGGCATTGACGTTGGAACCGTAAGGTCCATCGATATCGTTAACGATACAGCGATTTATGTCACTATGGTTATAGACACCAAGATTAAACGTCACATCAAAAAAAATGCAGTCGCCACGATCGGCACCGATGGATTAATGGGGAGTAAATTAATTAACATTAATTCATCGCCTGGAGCTTCAGAACCTGTGAGCGAAGGCAGTATTTTGATTTCTCTTAAACCTGTTGAAACCGATGAAATGCTCCGGACATTAAATACAACCAACAAGAACATTGAACGCATCACCTATAACCTGCGGGAAATCACCCTCAAGTTAAACAACAGCAATAGCCTCTGGAATCTTCTATCCGATACAGTGATCACCTATGATCTTAAAAGGACAATTGTGAATTTCCGCGAGGCTGGGTCCAACACAGCCAGACTCACTAGCAATGCAGAACATATTGTAACACGCCTGGATGAAGGGAGCGGAATAGTATCGGCCCTCTTTACCGATACACTGATGGTAACACAGCTCAACAACTCGCTTGCAACTATTCAACATGCAAGCGAGCAAACGTCGGTGATGATGGAAGACTTAAAAAAAGTAATTGAAGATATGAAACAAGGAGAGGGTACTGCTGGGCTGATACTTACTGATACCCTTTTAAGAAATTCCCTTATCAAAACTATGACTAATGTCGAGGAGGGCACCGGTCGGTTCAATGAAAATATGGAAGCGTTGAAATCGAACTTTCTTTTTAAGAAACACTACAAAAAACTTGAAAAGCAGAAGAAAAAAAATTCCGCCAGCGCTGCTGTTCAATAAAAATAAAAATATTATGAAAAAAATTCTCTGCCCCATCGATTTTTCAGATACTGCGCAAAATGGAATCGCTTATGCAGCAAAACTTGCAAAAGCCAGTGGATCTGCGCTTACGTTACTGAATATCCAGCCATCCAGCTCGCCGGTATTGGCCGCTGAAAACGAATTGGTGCTCAACGCCGTTGCCGAAAGGTTAGAAGAACTTGGCAAAGAAGTTCGCTCGTTCTTCAAGATTTCCAGCGACGCCGAGATCCTTCAATCCGGCAGTCTATTGAGCGATGCTATTGCTCATCGGGGTGATGACTATTCAATGATTGTAATGGGTACCCATGGCGTGGAAAATCTAATGGAATTCTTCAGGGGAAGCAACACCTATAACGCCATTCGCAGAAGTAAAATACCAGTTTT